>NZ_JBHYXD010000055.1:0-39408 GCF_042751995.1 Streptomyces sp. NPDC059371
TGTGGGGGGGTGTGTGTGGGTTTTAGTCTGCCCCCCAATAATATATTTTGATCGAGGTTCTCTTCATACAACAGACCTCACCCCGTAGATTTTTTGTTTTCCGGCGGAGTTCCCGGAAGCCGTCCTCGCTTCTGCCTCCCCCTCTGCGCTGAGGCGCCGGAGCTGCGGGTAAGGTCAGGGGGCATCGTTGGCTCGTTTCCCACAGGAGGCCCCCGGGTGGAGGTCCAGGAGACCCGCGTTCAGACGGACCGGGTCCTCACCATCCCGAACATCCTCAGCATGGCGCGTCTCGCCGGCGTGCCCCTCTTCCTGTGGTTGATCCTCAGGCCGGAGTTCGGTGGCCCCAACAGCGACGGCTGGGCGCTGCTCGTCCTCATGCTGAGCGGTATCAGCGACTATCTGGACGGCAAGCTCGCCCGGCGCTGGAACCAGATCAGCAACCTCGGCCGGCTGCTGGATCCCGCGGCCGACCGGCTCTACATTCTGTCCACGCTCGTCGGACTCACCTGGCGCGAGATTCTTCCGATCTGGCTCACGGCCGCTCTTCTCGCACGCGAGCTGGTTCTGCTGGTGATGGTGTGGATCCTCCGGCGCCACGGCTATCCGCCTCCGCAGGTGAACTTCCTCGGGAAGGCGGCCACCTTCAACCTGATGTACGCCTTCCCGTTGTTGCTGCTCAGTGACGCCAGCGGCTGGATCGCGACACTCGGCGCTATTTTCGGATGGGCGTTCGCCGGATGGGGTACAACCCTCTACTGGTGGGCAGGAGTCCTCTACGTGGTGCAGGTCCGCCGGTTGATCCGGGCGGACAACGTGACCGATTGAGCTCGGCCCGATTGGGCGGGAGTGGTGCCCCGATGGCCCCCGCCCGAAATCTGCGGGACAATCAGGACGGGTGAAGTCGGCTGTACCGTCGTCTCTTCAAGGAGGACGCTTCCGACATGAAGGCCGTCGTGATGGCCGGAGGCGAAGGCACACGCCTTCGCCCGATGACCTCGAGCATGCCCAAGCCGCTCCTGCCCGTGGCGAACCGCCCGATCATGGAGCATGTGCTGAGGCTGCTCAAAAGGCATGGGCTCAACGAAACCGTCGTCACTGTCCAGTTCTTGGCCTCAATGGTCAAGAACTACTTCGGTGACGGCGAAGAGCTCGGCATGGAGCTGTCCTATGCCAACGAGGAGAAGCCACTCGGTACTGCCGGCAGCGTCAAGAACGCCGAGGAAGCGCTGAAGGACGACGCTTTCCTCGTCATCTCCGGTGATGCCCTTACCGACTTCGATCTCACCGAACTCATCAACTTCCACAAGGAAAAGGGCGCGCTTGTCACCGTCTGTCTGACGCGCGTTCCCAATCCTCTGGAATTCGGCATCACCATCGTGGACGAGGAAGGCAAGGTCGAACGCTTCCTGGAGAAGCCGACCTGGGGCCAGGTCTTCTCGGACACGGTGAACACGGGCATCTACGTCATGGAGCCCGAGGTCTTCGACTACGTCGAGGCCGATGTCTCCGTCGACTGGTCCGGCGATGTCTTCCCCCAGCTGATGAAGGAAGGCAAGCCCGTCTACGGCTACATCGCCGAGGGCTACTGGGAGGACGTCGGCACACACGAGAGCTATGTGAAGGCCCAGGCGGACGTCCTGGAGGGCAAGGTCGACGTCGAACTCGACGGGTTCGAGATCTCCCCGGGAGTGTGGGTGGCCGAGGGAGCGGAGGTGCACCCCGACGCCGTGCTGCGCGGGCCGCTCTACATCGGTGACTACGCGAAGGTCGAGGCGAATGCCGAGATCCGCGAACACACGGTCGTCGGCTCCAACGTCGTCGTCAAGAGTGGCGCCTTCCTGCACCGGGCCGTCGTGCACGACAACGTGTACATCGGGCAGCACAGCAATCTGCGCGGCTGTGTGGTCGGAAAGAACACCGACATCATGCGGGCTGCCCGCATCGAGGACGGCGCCGTGATCGGCGATGAGTGCCTCGTCGGTGAAGAATCGATCATTCAGGGCAACGTCCGCGTCTATCCGTTCAAGACCATCGAGGCCGGCGCCTTCGTCAACACCTCGGTGATCTGGGAGTCGCGCGGCCAGGCCCACCTCTTCGGCGCGCGTGGCGTCTCCGGGATCCTGAACGTCGAGATCACCCCGGAGCTGGCCGTGCGTCTGGCGGGCGCCTACGCGACGACCCTCAAGAAGGGCTCCACCGTCACCACGGCCCGCGACCACTCCCGAGGCGCTCGCGCGCTGAAGCGGGCGGTGATCTCGGCGCTGCAGGCCAGCGCCATGGACGTACGCGACCTGGAGAACGTACCGCTGCCCGTGGCGCGGCAGCAGACGGCCCGGGGCAGTGCCGGCGGAATCATGATCCGGACGACTCCGGGAGTGCCCGACTCCGTCGACATCATGTTCTTCGACGGACAGGGTGCCGACCTGTCGCAGGGCGGCCAGCGGAAGCTGGACCGGGTGTTCGCGCGGCAGGAGTACCGGCGTGCCTTCCCCGGCGAGATCGGGGATCTGCACTTCCCCGCGAGCGTCTTCGACTCGTACACGGGATCGCTGCTGCGCAACGTCGACACCACCGGGATCTTGGATTCCGGGATGAAGGTCGTCGTCGACGCCTCCAACGGCAGTGCCGGACTGGTGCTGCCCAGCCTGCTGGGCAAGCTCGGTGTGGACTCCCTGGTGATCAATCCCGGTCTCGACGAGTCCAGGCCGACCGAGACGGCCGAGACACGGCGGGCCGGCCTGGTGCGGCTGGGCGAGATCGTCGCGTCAGCGCGGGCCGCGTTCGGAGTGCGCTTCGACCCGGTGGGCGAGCGGCTCTCCCTCGTCGACGAGAAGGGGCGGATCGTCGAGGACGACCGGGCCCTGCTCGTGATGCTCGACCTGGTGGCCGCGGAGCGGCGCAGCGGGCGGGTGGCGCTGCCGGTCACGACCACGCGCATCGCCGAACAGGTGGCGGCGTACCACGGCACGCAGGTGGAGTGGACGACCACGTCGCCGGACGACCTGACCCGGGTCGGCCGTGAGGAGTCGACGATCTTCGGCGGCGACGCACGCGGCGGCTTCATCATTCCCGAGTTCAGCGGCGTCTTCGACGGCGCGGCGGCCTTTGTACGGCTCATCGGTCTGGTGGCGCGGACACAGCTCACGCTCAGCCAGATCGACGCCCGGATTCCGCGGGCGCACGTCCTCAAGCGGGATCTCGCGACTCCGTGGGCCGTGAAGGGGCTGGTCATGCGCCGGGTCGTGGAGGAGGCGGGAGACCGCTTCGTGGACACGACGGACGGCGTTCGTGTCGTGGAGACGGACGGGCGCTGGGTGATGGTGCTGCCGGACCCCGCCGAGGCCGTCACCCATCTGTGGGCGGAGGGGCCGGACGACGCCTCCGCGGAGGCTCTGCTCGACGAGTGGGCGGCCGTCGTGGACAGCGCCGGCCGCTGAAACGTTCATCACCCGTACGTGTCGGACAAGTGCCCCCAAGGGGGCCTGTCCGGCACGTTGGTGGGGCCATTCGGAGGTAGCACCCGCGACGTGCGACGATGTGCGGCATGCCGCAGCAGCCCCCCGTTCGGAGCAGCGCTCCGCGCCCCTCGCGCCCGGACGCCTCCATGTCGCTGCTCACCAACGTCATGGACCACAGCCTCGACGAGGGGTACGCCGAAGCGGCCGCTCGCAAGCGGGCCGACGGTGCCGGTGGCCTGCCGAGGACGCTCAGGGCCAAGGCGGGTCTCGCCGCGGGTCTGGTGCTCGCCGCGCTCGTGGTCACCCTGGGAGCGGCGAACGCCCGGCTCGCGGCACCTGTCGTGGCCAAGGAGCGCCAGGAGCTCATCGACCGCATCGAGCGCGAGACGACGGCGGCGGACAAGCTGGAGAGCGGCGTCGACACCCTGCGCGCCGATGTCGGCGCCCGCCAGCGCGCGGCGCTGAAGAAGGACGGCGATGAGCAGGCCGACCTGGTGAGTGTCCTGTCCGGTGCCACCGATGTGCACGGACCGGGCGTGAAACTCGTCGTCAACGACGCCAAGGAAGCCAGCACGGGCGGTGACGGCACCAATCCGCGGGAGACCTCGGGCTTCTCCGACACCGGACGGGTGCGGGACCGTGACATGCAGCGCGTGGTCAACGGTCTGTGGGAGTCGGGCGCCGAGGCCATCTCCGTCAATGGACAGCGGCTGACCGCTCTGTCGGCCATCAGGGCCGCGGGTGACGCGATACTGGTCGACAACAAGCCGCTGGTGCCGCCGTACACGGTGCTCGCGGTGGGGGACGGCCAAAAACTCAGCACCAGGTTCCAGAACAGCGCCGACGGGCTGTATCTGCATGCCCTGCAGGAGAACTACGGCATCAGGACCGGCATCTCCGTCGAGGCGGACGTCCGGTTGTCCGCCGCACCGAGTGTGATCGTACGTACAGCAGAGCCGAGAACAGAGAAGGGCACACCGTGATCGCCGTACTGGGCCTCGTCGTGGGAGTCGTGGCTGGACTGTTGGTCCGGCCCGAGGTTCCGGCGGTCGTCGAGCCTTACCTTCCGATCGCCGTCGTGGCGGCGCTCGACGCCGTGTTCGGCGGTCTGCGCGCGATGCTGGACGGCATCTTCGACGACAAGGTCTTCGTGGTCTCGTTCCTGTCGAACGTGGTCGTCGCCGCACTGATCGTTTTCCTGGGTGACAAGTTGGGTGTGGGTGCCCAGCTCTCCACGGGTGTCGTGGTCGTCCTCGGCATCCGGATCTTCTCCAACGCCGCGGCCATCCGCCGGCACGTGTTCCGGGCGTGAGGCCGATGAGCGACGAGAACGAAGCCGAGACCCCCGAGAACCCGCTGCGCAGGGAGCTGCCGGAAGAGGTCCCGGCGGCCGCGGAGGAGCCCGAGCCGCAGGTGGCCGAGGAGAGTGGCGTGCCGACGCTGTCCGGCCGGCAGCGGCTGGTCAAGGGGCTGTGGCCGCCGCGGGTGTCGCGCGCCCAACTCATCGTCGCCGTGCTGCTGTTCGGCCTGGGATTCGGCCTGGCCGTCCAGGTGGCGTCCAACAGCGACGGCGACAGCGCGCTGCGCGGCGCGCGCCAGGAAGATCTCGTGCGCATTCTCGATGAACTCGACAGCCGGACTCAGCGTCTTGAGGACGAGAAGCAGGGTCTCGAGGATCAGCGCACCGAGCTGGAGAACAGCTCGGACCAGGCGGAGGAGGCCCGCAAGCAGACGGTCGAGAAGGAGAAGCAACTCGGCATTCTGGCGGGCACCGTGGCCGCGCAGGGGCCCGGCATCACGTTGACCATCGATGACCCGAAGGGGACGGTCAAGGCGGACATGCTGCTCGACGCCATCCAGGAGCTGCGCGCCGCCGGTGCGGAGGCGATCCAGGTGAACGGCGTGCGCGTGGTCGCCGGTACCTATCTGTCCGACTCCGGGAGCGGAGTGAAGGTCGACGGGAACAAGATCACCCAGCCCTATCGTTTCAAGGTCATCGGCAAGCCGCAGGACCTTGAGCCGGCGTTGAACATCCCGGGAGGCGTGGTGCAGACACTGGAGAAGGAGCAGGCCACCGTCACGGTGGACCGCTCGACGAAGATCGTCGTAGATGCCTTGCGACCGGCGGAGCGGCCTGACTACGCTCGGTCGTCCTCCCGGTGAACGGCGGTCGGATGCCGGCCGTCGGGCGAGGGCAGGAGGTTGCGGGGGGTCGGCGCACCGAATGGGTGGTGCGTGGTGGAAACTGTCTGGTGGATACGGACGTTGTGAGGATGTCCGGGTCGACCGGTGTGTTCAATCAGGGTTCGTCCTGCCCCACGGGCGGGTCTGTTTCGGTCAAGGGGAATCGCCCGTGAAGTTGTTTGCGAAGTTGTTCGGCAAGAGCTCGCGAGAGGACAGCGGCGACAACGCGGCTGCCCGCCATCGCGCACCGCGCCAAGGGGACGCGGAGTCCCAGAGCGGCGACCGCCCGCTGTTCCGGGACCAGGTCGGCGGTCCCGCTGGTCAGGGCGCGTCGTCTGTTGACCCTGGCCAGCCCGGCCGCATAGGTTTCGGAGAACCGTCAGCCTCGAGCGCGGGCGGAGGGTACGCCTCCGACCCGTATGCGTCCCATGCCCCTGGTGGGCAGCCGCGGCAGGAGGATCCGTCCATGTCGGCCCAGGTGTGTACGAGGTGCGGGAACCGCAACGCGGAGAACAGCCGGTTCTGTTCCAACTGCGGTGCGCCGCTGCGGGGCGGACCGGAGCGTCCGTCGGAGACGACGTCCACGATCTCCATCTCCGGCATCGAGGCCTACGACGCCGAGGTGACGGGCCAGACGCCTTCGCCGATGCTCTCCCCGGAGGCGCAGGCGGCCGTGGACGCGCTGCCCGTCGGTTCGGCGCTCCTGGTGGTGCGCCGTGGCCCCAACTCGGGCAGCCGCTTCCTGCTGGACGGTGAGCTGACCACGGCAGGGCGTCATCCGCAGAGCGACATCTTCCTCGACGACGTGACGGTGTCGCGCCGCCACGTGGAGTTCCGTCGCGTCGCGGACGGTTCGTTCACGGTCGCCGACGTCGGCAGCCTGAACGGCACGTACGTCAACCGGGAGCGGATCGACCAGGTCCCTCTGTCGAACGGTGACGAGGTGCAGATCGGCAAGTACCGGCTGGTGTTCTACGCGAGCCAGCGAGGCATCTGACCCTCCCCCAACTCCGTCCGGGGGGCCACCGAGGGAATGTCCATGCTTCAAACACCGAGCGGCGGTGCCGGCAGCGGTACCGCCGCCGCGGACAGTGGGCTGATGAGCATCGGCGCGGTGCTGAGTCTGCTGCGCGACGAGTTCCCCGAAGTCACCATCTCCAAGATCAGATTCCTGGAGTCGGAGGGGCTCGTCGAGCCGCAGCGGACCCCGTCGGGGTATCGCAAGTTCAGCGCGGACGATGTCGAGCGCCTCGGCCATGTGCTGCGGATGCAGCGTGACCACTACCTCCCGCTGAAGGTGATCCGCGAGCATCTGGCCGCGATGGCGCGCGGTGAGCAGGTGCGTCTGCCCTCCGTCGGCCGCCAGCGCGACGCGGGGGAGCGCGAACTCCTCGGGGAGCTCTACGGCGAGCCCGAGGGCCCCACGGTAGCCAGGGTGGGCCGTGAGGAACTGCTGGCCGCCGCCGAGATCGGTGAGCAGCAGCTCCAGGAGTGGGAGTCGTACGGACTGATCGGCCCGCTGCCCGACGGTGTCTACGACGCGGAGGCGGTGACCGTCGCCGCGCTCGTCGTCGAGCTGGGACGCTTCGGGATCGAGCCGCGCCATCTGAGGGCGATGAAGGCCGCGGCGGAGCGTGACGCGGGACTGGTGGACCAGGTGGTCGCCCCTCTGAGGCTCCACCGCAATCCGCAGACCCGGGCGCACGCGGAGGCCCGTACGAAGGAACTGGCGGGCCTCACGGTGAAGCTGCACGCGGCGCTCGTGCAGACCGCGCTGGGCGTGCGTCTGCGCTGATACGCGCCACCGGCGCGGGCTGTGGATCGTCCACCCGTTCTGTGCCCGACTACCCAAACGTCCCGGGCACGGCCTAGGGTTGCTGTGTGAACGAGCTCGATGTCGTAGGTGTCCGGGTCGAAATGCCCTCCAACCAACCGATCGTGCTTCTGCGTGAAGTGGGAGGCGACCGCTACCTCCCCATCTGGATCGGACCGGGGGAGGCGACGGCGATCGCCTTCGCTCAGCAGGGCATGGCCCCCGCCCGACCGCTGACCCACGACCTGTTCAAGGACGTGCTGGAGGCCGTCGGCCAGGAACTCACCGAAGTACGCATCACCGACCTGCGTGAGGGCGTCTTCTACGCCGAGCTCGTCTTCGCCAGCGGGGTCGAGGTGAGCGCCAGACCGTCCGACGCCATAGCGCTGGCGCTGCGCACCGGAACGCCCATCTACGGCAGCGACGGGGTGCTCGACGACGCGGGAATCGCGATCCCGGACGAGCAGGAGGACGAGGTGGAGAAGTTCCGCGAGTTCCTCGACCAGATCTCGCCCGAGGACTTCGGCACCAACAGCCAGTGAGCCGGCCGGGCGGAGACGTGCTTCGGGCGGCATTTGCCCGCGGCGAGTGTGGTGTGCCGCGGTCCGCACCGAGAGCATTCGGCTAGCCTTTCCCCGCGGTAGGGCACGGGAAACCACTCTTAGGGTGATAATCACTCGGCGTGCCGAGTGTGGCGATCGTTGACGCGACCCTGGTGACTGCCTACCGTCGAGAAGGCAGGTCAAGGACGGAGGTCGGCGTGAGAAGCAGCGGCGACGGTACGGCTGGGGGTGCTCCCGGACACGGTCCGGGAGAGAGCGGCCCGTACCCTCCCCCAAGCTCTCGGCTCGGCTCGAGCAGGGGGCGCCCCCATCACGGCAGTGCGGCCGAACAGGTTCCGCTGCGGTCGGCAGCAGTGCCCGACGAGGGAGGGACGGTTCCCGAGGAGGTCGGTTACCGGGGACCCACGGCGTGTGCCGCCGCGGGCATCACCTACCGGCAGCTCGACTACTGGGCGCGGACCGGACTGGTCGAGCCCAGCGTGCGTCCCGCCTACGGGTCGGGGACGCAGCGCCTCTACAGCTTCCGGGACGTGGTGGTCCTGAAGATCGTCAAGCGGTTCCTCGACACCGGGGTGTCGCTGCAGAACATCCGCACCACGGTCCAGCACCTCAGGGAGCGCGGCTTCCAGGACCTGGAGCGCATGACGCTCATGAGCGACGGCGCGACGGTCTACGAGTGCACCTCCCCGGACGAGGTCCACGCGCTGCTGCAGGGCGGCCAGGGCGTCTTCGGCATCGCCGTGGGCGTGGTGTGGCGGGACGTCGAGGGTGCCCTGTCCCAGTTGCACGGAGAGCGCCTGGACACCGGTGAGACGCTCCTCGCGCACAATCCCGCGGACGAACTGGCGCGCAGGCGCAACCGTGCGGTGTGAGCCGCATCCGATGACGCGATGCCCCGGTGACCCGGGGCATTGTCAGTGGCGTAGGGCAGCATCGGAGATGTGAGAACCGCGCCCACGATCCTGCATCTCGACATGGACGCCTTCTTCGCCTCCGCGGAGCAGGCGTCCAAGCCGAGCCTGCGCGGGAAGGCCGTCGTCGTGGGCGGGCTCGGACCCCGTGGAGTCGTCGCCACCGCGTCGTACGAGGCACGCGTCTTCGGGGTGAACTCCGCGATGCCCATGGCCCAGGCCCGCAGGCGTGCACCGAACGCCGCCTATCTCGTGCCGCGCTTCGGGTTGTACCGAGAGGTCAGCGAGCAGGTGATGGGTCTGCTGCGGGCCCTGTCGCCGCTGGTGGAGCCGCTGAGCCTGGACGAGGCCTTCGTGGACCTGGAGGCGGGCGGGACGGCGTGGGACGAGGCGTCGGCGCGACTGGCGGGCGTCAAGCTGCGCGCGGACATCCGGGCCGTCACGGGCCTCACGGGATCGGTGGGTCTGGCGGCCTCCAAGATGGTGGCGAAGATCGCCTCGGAGCAGGCCAAGCCCGACGGTCTCGTCCTGATCGAGCCGGGCACCGAGCGGGCGCTGCTGGGGCCGATGTCGGTGCGGACGCTGCCGGGTGTGGGGCCGGCCACCGGCGACCATCTGCGCAGGGCCGGCATCACCAGCGTCGAGGAGCTCGCCGAGGCGGGCGAGGACGAACTCGTACGACTTCTGGGGAAGGCTCACGGGCACGCGCTGTTCGCGATGGCGCTGGCCCACGACGAGCGGCCCGTGGTGGCCGAACGGGAGACCAAGTCGGTGTCGGTCGAGGACACGTACGACGTGGACATCCACGACCGGGTCCGGGTGGAGCTCGAGGTGCAGCGACTCGCGGACCGGTGCGTGCGGCGGCTGCGCCGGGCCGGACTGTCGGGGCGGACCATCGTGCTGAAGGTCCGCCGGTACGACTTCTCGACGCTGACGCGGTCCGAGACGCTGCGGGGGCCCACGGACGACCCCGGCGTCGTCCGGGAGGCCGCCGCCCGGCTGCTGGAGGGCGTGGACACGACCGGCGGCGTCCGTCTGCTGGGGGTCGGCGTGTCCGGGCTCGCCGACTACACGCAGGAGGACCTGTTCGCGCAGGCGCAGGCCGCGGCCGTGGGGGAGCCGGTGGCCGAGGAACATGCCGGGGACGAGCCGGCCGAGGTGACCACCGCGGCCGAGGTGGCGGCGGTCACCGAGCGGAGGTGGCCCTCCGGGCACGACGTGTGTCATGCCGAGTACGGGCACGGCTGGGTGCAGGGGAGCGGGCTGGGGCGGGTCACGGTGCGGTTCGAGACGCCGTACTCCGGGCCCGGCCGGGTGCGGACCTTCCGGACGGACGATCCGCGGCTCGAACCGGCCGACCCGCTGCCGCTGGTGGAGCGAAGACCCGAGGCGGCCGACGGAGTGCCGGCAGGCGCTGAGTCATCGGTGCCGGAAGCGGGGGCACGGGGGCCCGGGCCGTCGATCCCGGAGGAGGCGATCCCGGAGGGGGCGCGCCACCCCGGGACGTCCGGCACGGAACCCGGAACTCGGAGCACTGGACCGTCGGTCCCGGAAGCGGCGCGCCAGGTGCGGTCAGGATGTGGGGGTCAGGGGTCCTCCGAGCCTGCGAGGTGGCCGAAGTCGCGGTCCGGTGGGGGCGGGGAGGCCACGTCGAGGCCGTAGTGGTGGTAGAGCTGGAGCTCCTGTTCGGGGGAGAGATGGCGCCCGACGCCGAAGTCGGGGGCGTCCTTGATCAGGGCCCGGTCGTAGGGGATGCGCAGGGTCCCCTCGATGATCTCGCTGGGCTCCAGGGGCACGAATGCGTCCCTGCTGAACAGCCCGGTGCGTATGGCCGCCCACTCCGGGACGCCGGTCGCGTCGTCGAGGTAGACCTCGTCGATCGTGCCGATCTTGGTGCCGTTGCTGTCGAACGCCTTGCGGCCGATCAGGTTGCGCGGATCGATGTCGGTCTGCACGGTCCCTCCAGTGGTCGCAAACTCATCCGTAAGTACTACAAAAGAGCACATTTGTGAAGGCGGCCACTCGAAGGCTGTCGTCCTGTCCTCGCTGGTAGGCTGGCAAGCGGCTGCTGATCCCGTGCGGGAGAGTCCTCCGGATTTCACGGAGGCGCCGAAGGAGCAACTCCTCCCCGGAATCTCTCAGGCTCACGTACCGCACGGACGAGGTCACTCTGGAAAGCAGGGCGGATGCCGATGGCCTCCGCTCTCACCGACGGTGAAAGCCGGGTCGTCCACGGGACCATCCGGTGAAACTCTCAGGTTGAGATGACAGAGGGGGAGGCCGTCGGGGTACCCGTGCCGGGGTGCCCCTCGAAGGTCGCGTCAGACCAGGAGGCCTCCGCCATGACCGCCCCTCGCATTCCGCTCTCCGAGCTCGAACAGGGAATTCCCTTCGAGCAGCGCCACATCGGACCCGACTCCGAAGCACGGGCCAAGATGCTCGCGCAGGTCGGATACAGCTCGCTCGACGAGCTGACGGCCGCCGCGGTGCCGGACGTGATCAAGAACGTCGAGGCCCTGAACCTGCCGGCCGCGCGCACCGAGGCCGAGGTCCTGGCCGAACTCCGCTCCCTCGCGGACCGCAACCAGGTGCTCGGTTCCATGATCGGCCTCGGTTACTACGGCACGTTCACGCCGCCGGTGATCCTGCGCAACGTCATGGAGAACCCGGCCTGGTACACCGCGTACACGCCGTACCAGCCGGAGATCTCGCAGGGCCGTCTCGAGGCGCTGCTGAACTTCCAGACCGTCGTCGCCGAGCTGTCCGGGCTGCCGACCTCCGGCGCCTCCCTCCTGGACGAGGGCACCGCCGCCGCCGAGGCCATGGCGCTGTCCCGCCGCATGGGCAAGAACAAGAAGGGCCTCTTCCTGGTCGACGCGGACGCGCTGCCGCAGACCATCGCCGTCATAGAGACCCGTGCGGAGCCGACCGGTGTCGAGATCGTCGTCGCCGACCTCGCCGACGGCATCCCGGCCGACCTCGCCGGGCGTGAGATCAACGGCGTGCTGATCCAGTACCCCGGCGCCTCCGGTGCCGTACGCGACATCAAGCCGATCGTCGAGCAGGCGCACGAGCTGGGCGCGGTCGTCACCGTCGCCGCCGATCTGCTCGCCCTGACCCTGCTGACCTCGCCCGGCGAGCTCGGCGCGGACATCGCGGTCGGTACGACGCAGCGCTTCGGCGTGCCGATGGGCTTCGGCGGTCCGCACGCCGGCTACATGGCGGTCCGCGAGCAGTTCGCGCGCAGCCTTCCCGGCCGCCTGGTCGGTGTGTCCGTGGACGCCGACGGGCACAAGGCGTACCGCCTCGCCCTGCAGACGCGTGAGCAGCACATCCGCCGGGAGAAGGCGACCAGCAACATCTGCACCGCTCAGGTGCTGCTCGCCGTGATGGCCGGCATGTACGCCGTCTACCACGGCCCCGAGGGCCTGCGGACCATCGCACGGCGTACCCACCGCTACGCCACGGTGCTGGCCGCCGGACTCGCCGCCGGGGGCGTCGAGGTCGTCCACGGCGGCTACTTCGACACGCTCACCGTGCGGGTCCCGGGCCGTGCCGCCGCGATCGTGGCCGCCGCCCGCGACCTGGGCGTCAACCTGTACCCCGTCGACGCCGACCAGGTGTCCATCTCGTGCGACGAGACGACCACGCGCGAGCAGCTCACCGCCGTGTGGAGCGCGTTCGGCGTCGAGGGCGACATCGAGGCGCTGGACGCGAGCACCGAGGACACCCTGCCGGCCGCGCTGCTGCGCACCGACGCGTACCTCACGCACCCCGTGTTCCACGACCACCGCTCCGAGACGGCGATGCTGCGCTACCTGCGCAAGCTCTCCGACCGCGACTACGCGCTCGACCGCGGCATGATCCCGCTGGGCTCCTGCACCATGAAGCTCAACGCGACCACCGAGATGGAGTCGGTGACCTGGCCCGAGTTCGGGCAGATCCACCCCTTCGTGCCCGCCGAGCAGGCACAGGGCTACCTGACGCTGATCCACGAGCTGGAGGACCAGCTCGCCGAGGTCACCGGCTACGACAAGGTGTCACTCCAGCCCAACGCCGGTTCGCAGGGCGAGCTGGCCGGTCTGCTGGCCGTCCGCGGCTACCACCGCGCCAACGGCGACGACCAGCGCACCGTCTGCCTCATCCCGTCCTCCGCGCACGGCACCAACGCCGCCAGCGCCGTGATGGCCGGTATGAAGGTCGTCGTCGTGAAGACCGCGGACGACGGCGAGATCGACGTCGCGGACCTGCGCGCCAAGATCGAGCAGTACCGCGACGAACTGTCGGTGCTGATGATCACGTACCCCTCGACGCACGGTGTGTTCGAGGAGCACGTCGCCGACATCTGCGCCCAGGTGCACGAGGCCGGCGGCCAGGTCTACGTCGACGGCGCCAACCTCAACGCCCTGGTGGGTCTCGCCAAGCCGGGTCACTTCGGCGGCGACGTCTCGCACCTGAACCTGCACAAGACCTTCTGCATCCCGCACGGCGGCGGTGGCCCCGGCGTCGGCCCGGTCGGTGTGCGCGCCCACCTGGCGCCGTACCTCCCGAACCACCCGCTCCAGCCCGAGGCCGGTCCCGAGACCGGCGTCGGTCCGATCTCGGCCGCTCCCTGGGGCTCCGCGGGCATCCTGCCCATCTCCTGGTCGTACGTCCGGCTGATGGGCGGCGAGGGCCTCAAGCGCGCCACGCAGGTGGCCGTGCTCTCCGCCAACTACATCGCCAAGCGCCTGGAGCCGCACTACCCGGTGCTGTACACCGGCCCCGGTGGTCTGGTCGCGCACGAGTGCATCATCGACCTGCGCCCGCTCACCAAGGCGACCGGCGTCAGTGTCGACGACATCGCCAAGCGTCTGATCGACTACGGCTTCCACGCGCCGACGATGTCGTTCCCGGTGGCCGGCACGCTGATGATCGAGCCGACCGAGTCCGAGGACCTGGGTGAGGTCGACCGGTTCTGCGACGCGATGATCGCGATCCGCGCGGAGATCGAGAAGGTCGGCGGCGGCGAGTGGTCCGTGGACGACAACCCGCTGCGCGGGGCGCCGCACACGGCCGCCGCGCTCGGCGGCGACTGGGAGCACCCGTACAGCCGCGAGGTGGCCGTCTTCCCGGCCGGTGTCTCGGCCGCCGACAAGTACTGGCCGCCGGTGCGCCGCATCGACCAGGCGTACGGCGACCGGAACCTCGTCTGCTCCTGCCCGCCGCTGGACGCCTACGAGGACTGATCAGCGCTCGGCACGTGGACGGCTACGAGGAGTGATCGTCCTCGGACATGCGTCGGGGCCGGTTCGGAGAGTACGTCTCCGGGCCGGCCCCTCGTGTGTCTGGGCGGCCTGTGACGGCCGCCCGGGGTCGTGCGGCTCAGGCGGCCGTCATCACCTGCGCGCCGCCCAGCGGGCGGTGCGGGGCGATGATCTGACCGTCCGGCAGGAGCTCACCGGTGTCCTCGAAGAGCAGAACGCCGTTGCACAGCAGGCTCCATCCCTGCTCCGGGTGATGCGCCACAAGGCGGGCGGACTCCCGGTCGGCTGATTCGGCTGCGGGACACAGTGGCTGGTGCTGGCACATGGATGGGATCTTTCGCTGGGTCGAGCTGTGAGTGATGGCTGTTGTGTCAGTCTTGCGGCTCGAAGTACTCATCGCCGCCCCCCGTTTGATGTGTGGTCTGGAACCCAGTGTTGCCCCACGGGCGCCGATCCGCAGGGATTTGAGGGCACCGCTTCTCACAGGTTGATGACGCATCACCCGTGCGGAGGGTTCACCCCAACTGCGCTGTCCTTTCGGGTGGTTCGAGGTAGCCGGATCGGGCTAGTCCGGTTGGGCGTGGAGCGCGTTTCTCCTCGTACGAGCGGTCTTCAGCGCTAACGAGCGAGCCGCTCTCCGGGTTCGTGGCAGCGCCGTGCCCCGCGGCAGGTTTACCCGTGTGGGGCATGGCCGCGGGGCGCGGACGCGTGGATCGGAGGTTCAGGCGGGCGAGCTGAGGAGCGGTGCCGGGGTGACGCGGTGGGTGAGGACCGGCAGCAGTTCGGCGACGAGGTGCGGCCGGTGCGCGGCGATGCCGGGCGGGGCGGGTGCGAGCGGGACCAGGAGGTCGGTGGCGGCCGGATGGCCGGTGGCGCCGTCCGCGGCGCAGTCGCCGTGCAGCCAGAGCGTCAGCATGTACAGCTCCGGCACGGACAGCAGCCGTGCCTGGTAGGGCTGTTGCATGGTCTCGGCCTGTCGCAGGGCGCGCTCGGTCGCGGCGATGTACGGGCCCTCGAAGAAGCGTGAGAAGGCCCAGCCGTCCGGGGTCAGCATGGTGTCGGCGGCGGCCACCGCGCGGTCGCCGCAACGGATCTGGACGCGCCACCCGGCGAGCCGGGTGGCGGAGGCGCCCTCGGGAGTGATGCGGTCCAGGACGTGGACGGGCAGCGGGAGTTCGGGGGTGACGGGTCCCTGTGCCAGGCGCAGGGACGGGGTACGGGCTTCGCGGACAGCGGTGGGGGAACCGAGTGCCGTGAGTACGGAGCGCAGGGCGGGCGCGGGAGCCGGGGGTACGTGCAGCGGCATGGTGGGTCGCCTCTCATTCGACAGGCACAGTGGCGCGAGGGCGGGGGCGGACGGCGCTGTCAGCTCTCGGGTCAGAGGGGCGAGGGGTCTGGATCTGCCGACAGGGTGTCGCCTGCCGTCGTCGCCGTGACGACAGGACCTAGGACCGCGAGCGCCAACTCTCTGCCTCGGTAGCGGAGTTTATACGACGCGTGTTCAGGCGGTGTTTCGTCTAGTCGCCCCGAATTCGAAGAACAAGTCGATATCCGGTCGGCGAAATGCGGGATTCATCCCGGTTCTGCGCGATCGAATCGCGGTGACCTCGGAATGCTTCACCCGAGCGGTCGGCCGATTCTCGTCGGCGTTTTTCACGAGATCGTTCCGGACGGTAAACTTGCTGAATGCTCCATGCCTGGTGAATGTGCCCGGGGCCGATGTCCAGACTAGCGGTCGAAGAGCCCGCGCGGGACGTTATGGATCGTGTTGCCTGGGCATCATCCCCCGTGACCCGGGACGCCAGGGCCGGAACTCGGCCTGCCCATCCGAGGAGGGACACTTCGATGGGGGAGAAGGTCGTGGCAGGGACGTTCGGCCTGTCCGATCGGCAGCGCCACCGAGACAAGCTCCGACAGTGTCTGACGGGGCTGGAGCGGCTGCTGGAGGAGAAGAGGTTCGACCGCCCGAAGAACCTGATGGGCCTGGAGATCGAATTGAATCTCGCGGGGCCCGACGGCATGCCCAGAATGATGAACGGGCAAGTTCTCGAAAGGATTGCGAGCCGCGATTTCCAAACAGAACTCGCCATGTTCAACCTGGAAGTCAACATAGCCCCACACCGGCTGGGCGGCCGGGTATTCGACCGGCTCGCCGAGGAGATCCGCACCTCGCTCGCCTATGCCCACCGGAAAGCCAGTGAGGTCGATGCCGGAATCGTCATGATCGGTATTCTGCCGACGCTCGGGCAGGACGATCTGGTGTCCTCCAACCTGTCGGAGGCCGACCGTTACACGCTGCTCAACGATCAGATCGTGGCCGCGCGCGGAGAGGATTTCGCACTCGACATCGACGGGGTGGAGCGGCTGGTCTGCAGGTCGGCGTCCATCGCACCCGAAGCCGCCTGCACCTCCGTGCAGTTGCACCTCCAGGTCACACCGGGCCGGTTCGCGGACGTGTGGAACGCGGCGCAGGCGGTCGCGGCCGCGCAGGTCGCGATCGGCGCCAACTCGCCCTTCCTGTTCGGGCGCGAGCTGTGGCGGGAGTCGCGGCCCCCGCTCTTCCAGCAGTCCACCGACACCCGGCCGCCGGAGCTGCAGGCGCAGGGGGTCCGGCCGCGTACCTGGTTCGGCGAACGCTGGATCACCTCGGCGTACGACCTCTTCGAGGAGAACCTGCGGTTCTTCCCGCCTCTGCTGCCCTTCTGCGACGAGGAGGACCCGCTCGGCGTCCTCGATGCCGGGGGCGTGCCCAAGCTGGCCGAACTGGTGCTGCACAACGGCACGGTGTACCGCTGGAACCGGCCCGTGTACGGCATCGCCGACGGCGTCCCGCATCTGCGTGTCGAGAACCGGGTGCTGCCCGCGGGACCGACCGTCACCGACGTCATCGCCAACGCGGCCTTCTACTACGGCCTGGTCCGGGCGCTCGCCGAGGAGCAGCGTCCGGTGTGGACCCGGCTGTCCTTCGAGGCGGCCGCCGCCAACTTCGACGCGGCCTGCCGGTACGGCATCGACGCGCGTCTGGAGTGGCCGCGGCGTGGCCGCTACGGCGGGACCGCGCAGGTGGACGCGGCGAACCTGGTGCGCGACGAGCTGCTGCCGCTGGCCGCCGCGGGCCTGGACGCGTGGGGCATCGAGCCCGCCGACCGTGACCTGTACCTGGGCGTGATCGAGGACCGGTGCCGGCTGCGCGTCAACGGCGCGACCTGGCAGGCGGCCACCTTCCACCGGGCCCTGGAGAAGGGGCTCGGCCGGGAGGCCGCGCTGGCCGCGACGACGCGGCGCTACGGCGAGCTGATGCATCTCGGTGAGCCCGTGCACACATGGCCGGTCGGGCTGCCGGAGCCGGTTCCGCTGGGGTGAGACTCCGGGTGGGCCGTGGTCAGTCGGGGCTGCCCGCGCCCGCCGCCGTGATCGCCTTGAGCATCGCCGCGTGGATCTGTGAGGGCTCGTTGACCCGCTGGCCGGAGCCGCCGGTCGCCCTGGCGATCTCGTCGACCTCCCGTCGGTCGCTGTCGGGGCCCACCGCGATGGCGATGAGCGGCACCGGGCGCTCCGGGTCGGCCAGCTTCTGCAGCTCGGTGATGAGTTCGGACCGGGAGATGCTGCCGGGGTCGCGGTTGACCCCGTCCGTGAGGACGACCAGTGCGTTGAACCGGCCCTTCGTGTAGGAGGCGACGGCGGCCTTGTACGCGGCGAGCGTGGTGTCGTACAGACCGGTCTCCCCGTGCGGGACCGGCTTCAGGGACTTGAAGGCGGCGGCCAGTTTCGCGCGCTGGCCGCCCTTCTTCTCGCTCTCGCCGAGTCGCTCGGTCGGTACGAGGACGCGGTAGTCCTTGTCGCCGTCGAGCTTGGTGGAGAACGTCCACAGCCCGATCTCGTCCTCGGCGGTGAAGGTGGCGAGGGCCTGGAGCAGGGACTCCTTGGTGACGTCCATACGGGACCGGCCGTCGCCCGGCAGCGTCACGCCCATGGACGAGGAGGCGTCGACGACCGTGGTGATGCGGGCGCTCTCCACGGTGATCGTCCACATGCCGAGGGCCTCCTGGAGCGCGCCCTTCGACGCGGAGTCGGTCAGGATGCGCGCGTACGGCTGCGGCGACCTGCCGCCGGCCTCGGCGACGAGTGTGGCCGCCGGGCTCTCCGCGTCGGTGCGGAACCCGAACAGCCGCAGGAACTGGCGGGGTGCCGCCTCGCCGAGCAGGGTCATGAACCGCAGCGCCGCACGGCCCTCGTCGGTGCTCAGCGATGGCTCGTCGACCAGCGTGTACGGGTAGTCGAGCAGCGGCGAGCCGTCCTTGGGGTAGAAGAGGTCGAGGTCCTGAGCGCCGTCCTGAGCCCTGTTGTGCGCGAACGCGGCCTGCTCGGAGAGGATCAGGGCCTGATTGCTGTCGGCGCTGCTCCGCCCGCTGTCCGAGCCGGCCTGGGGCAGGGTGTCCAGGAGCTCGGTGTCGCTGTCGGACGTGCGCCGCGAGAGCGTCTTGGCCAGGGCCGCCGCCCGGACGTCGCCGTCCTTGAGGCCCGCGGTGGCCGCGCTGATCCTGGCCAGCGCGAGCAGCCCCGTCGAGCTGCGGGCGGGATCGACCGCGCCCAGCCTGAGTTTCTCGGCCCGCGTCGTGTCTCCGGCCAGCTCGGTCCAGGTGTACGTCTTGTCGGGCCAGCCCAGCGCCTTGGCGGCCGACGGGACGACGGCTACGCCGACGGGTGAGGAGGCGACGTTGCCCAGGCTGGTGACCTGCGTGGCGGCGCTGGTGCCGGTGACCCGCTCCACCCACGCGTCGGAGTCCGGCACCCACACCTGCACGTCGGACTTCCCGCCCGCCCCGAGCGAGGCGGCGACCTTGTACGACTCGCGCGCGGTCACGCCGACGTCGAGACAGCGGCCGTCGGAGGTGACGTTCTTCTCGCGGGCGTCCTCGGCGACGGCCCTGAGCGCGGGCGCGATGTCCGGGGAGGCGGCCACCTCGATGTGCACCGCGTCGTCCTCGCAGGAGCTCTCGAGGGAGAACAGGCCCCCGTGGACCGCGGCGGCCGTGCCTCCGACGACGGTGAGGACGAGTGCCGTCGCGAGGGCCGTGTTGCGGCGGCGTGCGCGGATGCGGGGGTCGGCGGAGCCCGCCCGTCGAGCATCGGGCAAGCTGTGTCGTCCCATGACGGTGAGGTCCTCCCGGGTGAGCCTGAGCCGTGAGACAGCCGCGGAACAGGGGAAGGGGGATGTGGGCCCCGTACGGTGCCCGCCCCCCGACGGCCTGTCGCGCACGATCTTCGTAACTTCTTTCGAGACCCTAGCGGGGCGCGGACGGGGATGCGGCGGGAATACCCAACTGGAGGCGGGAGTGCAGGTGGAGGCGGGACCGGTGGCCGATTCTTTCCCGGCCGAGAGGCTGACCCGACGGATTCTCCGGGACGAGACGCTGCTCGTCCTGGCGCTGTCGCTCGGGGCGAGCGGAGTGTCCGCGCTGATCAGTTTCGTCGGATCGGTCACGAAACCCGGCGGGCTCAAGGATCAGGCGGCCACCCTCAACGCCTCGGCGGCGCCGGGCCGTCCCTGGCTCGACCTGGCCTGGCAGCTCTTCGGGATCGCGTCCGCCCTGGTGCCGGTCGCGCTCGTGGCGCATCTGCTGATCCGCGAGGGCCGGGGGCTGCGCGTGATCGGCTTCGACCGTACGCGTCCCTGGCCTGACCTCGGACGGGGTGCCATGGTCGCGGCGGTGATCGGCAGCACGGGAATCGCCTTCTATCTGGCGGCGCGCGCGTTCGGCGCCAACCTCACGGTGGTGCCCGAGGCGTTGCCGGACGTCTGGTGGAAGTTCCCGGTGCTGATCCTCTCTGCCGTGCAGAACGCCGTGCTGGAGGAGGTCATCGTCGTCGGGTATCTGCTGCGCCGGCTGGGGCAGTTGGGCTGGACACCGGGGACGGCGCTGATGGCGAGTGCGGTGCTGCGCGGTTCGTACCACCTCTACCAGGGCATCGGCGGGTTCGTCGGCAACATGGTGATGGGTGTGGTCTTCGTCTATCTGTACCGGCGTTGGGGCCGGGTCGGGCCGCTCGTGGTCGCCCACTCGCTGCTCGACATCGGCGCCTTCGTGGGGTACGCGCTGCTCGCGGGCAAGGTGGGATGGCTCCCGACGGCGTGACCGTCGGACGGGCGGATCCGTCGGACGATCGGGCCGTCGGACGGGCAGGTCCGTCTAGACGAGCAGATCGCCCTCGATGACCGTGACCGCGTGGCCGGAGAGCAGGGTGCGTTCGCCGCGTACCTCGGTGCGGACCAGGCCGGAGCGCGGGGAGGCCTGCAGGCCGGTGAGGGCGGGGCGGCCGAGGCGCTCGGACCAGAACGGGGCCAGGGCCGTGTGGGCGCTGCCGGTGACCGGGTCCTCGTCGATGCCGACGTTCGGGAAGAAACCGCGGGAGACGAAGTCGTAGCCCCGTGAAGGGTCTTCGGCTCGGGCGGTCGCGATGATGCCGCGCTCGGAGTAGCGGGCCAGCGCCTTGTGGTCCGGGGCGAGGGCGCGGACCGTCTTCTCGTCGGCGACCTCGACCAGCAGGTCACCGGTGTTCGGGCCGGTGTCGAGGGTGAGCAGCGGTTCGGCGCCGAGCGCCCCGGCGACACCGTCGGGGATCTCGACCGGGGTGAGGGGCGCGGTCGGGAAGTCGAGGGTGATCGAGCCGTCGGCTTCGGGGGTGGCGATGAGGACACCGCCGCGCGTCCCGAAACGCACCGGGCCCCGATGGGCGCCGGTGGTGACGAGGACGTGCGCCGCGGCGAGGGTCGCGTGTCCGCACAGGGCCACCTCGGTGGCGGGGGTGAACCAGCGCAGCGCCCAGTCGGCCTCGCCGCCCTCCGGGAGACGGTGGGTGAACGCCGTCTCCGCGTGGTTGACCTCCATGGCCACGTTCTGGAGCCAGGCATCGTCGGGGAAGGCGTCGAGGAGGAGGACCCCGGCCGGGTTGCCGGCGAAGGGGCGGTCGGTGAACGCGTCGACGATACGAATCCGCATGTCCCGAAGCTAGCGGTCCTGGTCGGCCACCGGCCAAGGCCAATCGGGGGTGTCTGGCCCCACGTCGACGCGTCGGGTCTTTCGGCAGGGGGTTGTCACGTCCACTCTTCCGATATATCGTTGACGCATCGCGACCGATCAACGATGGAGTGGAGTGATAGCGATGCGTTCCCGTGGAGAAGACTTCGGATACGAGCACGAACACGGACACGGACCGGGGCACCATGGCGGACCCGGCCGTCGGGGTCGGGGCGGCTTCGAGGGGCTGCGGGGGGCTTTCGGTCCCTTCGGACCGGGCGGTCCCGGCGGCGGCCCCGGCGGTCCCGGCTTCGGCTTCGGTGGACCCGGCTTCGGCCCGGGTCCCTGGGGCGGGCGCGGCGGCCGGGGCGGTCCGCGGGGAAGGGCGCGGCGCGGCGACGTACGCGCGTCGATCCTCGCCCTGCTCAAGGACCGGCCCATGCACGGTTACGAGATGATCCAGGAGATCGCCGAGCGCAGCGGCGGGGCGTGGAAGCCCAGCCCGGGTTCGGTGTACCCGACCCTTCAGATGCTGGAGGACGAGGGTCTGATCGTCAGCGAGGCCGAGGGCGGCAAGAAACTGTTCTCGCTCACCGAGCCGGGCCGCAGCGCGGCCGACGAAGGTCCCGAAGCGCCCTGGGAGGACGCCGGGCGCGGGGTCGACTGGGAGACGCTGCACGAGATCCGGCAGGCCGGCTTCGGCCTCATGGAAGCCTTCGGCCAGGTCTGGAAGACCGGCAGCAAGGGTCAGCGCGAGAAGGCGCTGGCGGTCATCAACGAAGCCCGCAAGAAGCTGTACCTGATCCTCGCCGACGAGGACTGACGGCGTGCTGTGGTACCTGCCGGCGCCCCGTGGAAGTGTTTCCGCGGGGCGCCTGTCCGTATACGGGGGGCCGGGCGCGGCTTCGGTCGGCGCGCGGTCGGGCGGGGCTCAGGCCACCAGTCCGGCCAGTTTGCGCAGCGACTCGTCGAGGGCGGCCGTCGCCGAGTCCTTGAGCTTGCCGGCCATCAGCGAGACGGCCGCGCCCGTGAACTCCCCGTCGATCCGCACCGAGGTGGCGTCGCCGTCGGGGGCGAGCGTGTAGCGCGTGGAGACGTTCACCGACATCGGGCCCTTGCCGCGGATGGCCAGGGCGCGGCCGGGCTCCAGTTCCTCGATCGTCCAGGTCACCTCGGCCGGGAAGCCCATGAGTTTCATGTTCTCCGCGAACGTGCCGCCCACCTCGAACTTCTCCGGGCCGCCCTGCGGAAAGTTCGTGTGCGTCGCGTTCCACTCGCCGTAGGCGGACCAGTCCGTGAGCTGGGCCCAGATCTTCTCGGCGGGCGCCTCGATCCGTGCCTCCGCGCTGACTTCGGCCATGCGACCACCCCTTCGTGTCGGGCGCTGCGCCCGGCGCAGCTACGGTGTCGCGGAACGTAGCTCCAGGCCCCGGAACATTCAATACTGATGAACCGTCAGGAATTGTGAAGGGGGCGGCCGGCCCGGCACCGGCGCGGGCGGCCCGGGAAGTGCGGGCCGCGGGAAGGCGAGGCAAGGCGGCGCGCGCCGCCGGGGGGAGAACGGCGCGAAGTCATCCGCAAGGAGGAGGAACCGTACGGGGATGCCCACCCTGTGTCGGATCCGAAGATGCTGCCCGCCGCCGATGACCCCGGGCCGCGAGGCTGATGAGGTGGAGGTTGTGCCGCCCCGTATTCCCGAGCAGTCCGCCGCCACGAGCGGACCGAAGCATGCCGGCATCGAGGCCGGACTCGGCGCGGAGCTGGCCCCGGTGGTCTCCGGCGCGCGCAGAAGAGCGCTGCGCGACGGAGACCGGCAGATCGACACGGCTCATCTGCTGCACTCCCTGCTGGAGTGCAGCACCGAGGTGCGGGCCGTCTTCGAGGGCGGGCCGCAGCTCGCCCGGCTGCTCGGCTATCTCGTGCAGCGCAGCATCGGCTACGGACTCCGCTGGCAGAGCGCCGTCGAGAACTCCGGCGCGGCACCCGCCCCGGCGAGGGGGAGTTGGTCCCCCGTGGCGGCCGACGCGATGGGGGAGGCGTACGAGCGTGCCGTGCTGCGCGGCGACGAGCGCGCCCGCGGTCTCGACCTGCTCGCGGCCCTCGTCGCCGATCCCCGGGCGCGGGCCGTCGAGGTCCTCGGACGGGCCGGTGTCGACCTCCCGCGGCTGCGGGAGCGCGTCGAGAACGGACACGAGGAGTGCGTCGGCCGGGGCGACGCGGGCTGACGGGCGAGGCGGGCCGACGGATGACGCGGGCTGACGGGCGAGGCGGGCCGACGGATGACGTGGGCTGACGGGCGAGGCGGGCCGACGGATGACGCGGGCAGACGGGTTGCGCGGGCCGACGGGTTGCGCGGGCCGACGGATGACGCGGGCCGTCAGGGGAGGCGGGCCGACAGGTGGCGCGGGCCGACGAGGGTTCGGAGGGTGCCGGTCTGCCGCCGTGCGTCCCGCCGGAGCCGGCCAGTTCCCCGGTCCAGCCGTTGAGACAGGAGTCTTCGGGGGTGACGGTCATGTCGTCGCCTGTCATCATGTGGCCGTGCATACGTCTCAGGGCAGTCAGGACAACCAGGGGAGAGGCGTCGGTCTGGGCCTGGCGCTCGTGTCGGCGGTCGCTTTCGGCGGATCCGGTGTCGCGGCCAAGCCGCTGATCGAGGCCGGGCTCGACCCGCTCCACGTGGTGTGGCTGCGCGTCGCCGGAGCCGCCCTCGTCATGCTGCCGCTCGCCGTGCGACACCGGGCGCTGGTCAAGCGACGCCCCGCGCTGCTCGCCGGATTCGGTCTCCTCGGCGTGGCCGGTGTCCAGGCCTGCTACTTCGCCGCGATCTCCCGTGTCCCCGTCGGTGTCGCCCTCCTCGTCGAGTACCTCGCCCCCGCGCTGGTCCTCGGCTGGGTGCGCTTCGTGCAGCGCCGGCCCGTCACACGCGCCGCGGCGCTCGGTGTCGTCCTCGCGGTCGGCGGACTCGCCTGCGTGGTGGAGGTGTGGTCGGGGCTCGGCTTCGATGCCGTCGGACTCCTGCTCGCGCTGGGCGCCGCCTGCTGCCAGGTCGGCTACTTCGTCCTGTCCGACCAGGGCAGCGACGCGGGCGACGAGGCACCCGACCCGCTGGGCGTGATCGCGTACGGGCTTCTCGTCGGCACGCTCGTCCTGACCGTGGTCGCGCGCCCCTGGTCCATGCACTGGTCCGTTCTCGGGGGCGGCGCGGACATGAACGGGACGTCCGTGCCCGCCTGGCTGCTCCTGGGCTGGATCGTCCTCATCGCCACCGTCGTCGCCTACGCCACCGGAGTCCTCTCCGTGCGCAGGCTCTCCCCGCCGGTCGCGGGCGTGGTGGCGTGTCTCGAAGCGGTGATCGCCACGGTCCTCGCGTGGGTGCTGCTGGGCGAACACCTCTCGGCGCCCCAGATCGCGGGCGGCGCCGTGGTGCTGCTCGGGGCCTTCATCGCCCAGTCGTCGGCCCCGGCGAAACCCCCGCGGGAGCCGGTCGCGAGCGGGCCGGGCGACGCCGAGAAAGAGTTGTCGGCCCACGGAACGGCCGTCTAAGGTGCTGATCATGCCTGCGACGCTCGTTCTTCCGCCTCCGGCCGCCTGAGGCGGGCATTCCGGTACACCGCCCGGCGCCGTGCCGGGCGGAACGGCGCTGCCCGCAGAAGAAGTCCGAGGACCTTCCGTACGCCCCTGCCCCCACGGCACGGGCTGCGACGCGGTCCCTTCCCGAACTTCTGCGGAACTGCGGAGAGAACACGTGTCGAACACCGCTGTCGGCCTGCCCGTCGGGCGAGGCCTGCTCCATCTGATCGTCGCCGGTGCCGCCTGGGGCACCGCGGGCGCCGCCGCGTCCCTGGTCTACCGGGCCAGTGACATGGGGCCGGTCGCCCTCTCCTTCTGGCGCTGCGCGGGCGGACTCGCCCTGCTGCTCGCCGTACGCCTGCGCGGCGGCCCGCGCCTTCGCCCCCGCCTTCTTTCCGGACGGCAAGGGGAGTGCGGCGCCCTGCGGGAGCCCCTTGGCCGCAAGGCGCTCCGGACCGGTCTGACCGGCCTCGGGCTGGCGCTCTTCCAGACCGCCTACTTCGCCGCCGTCGAGGCGACCGGCCTCGCCGTGGCGACGGTCGTGACCCTGGGCGCGGGGCCCGTCCTCATCGCGCTCGGCGCCCGGCTGACGATGGGGGAGCGGCTCGGCCGGGGCGGGAGTGCCGCCGTCGCCGGGGCGCTGACCGGACTCGGCGTGCTGGTCCTCGGCGGCGGGGACGCCACCGTGCGCCCCTGGGGTGTCCTGCTCGCGGTGCTCTCCGCGGCCGGCTACTCCGCGATGACGCTGCTCACCCGGTGGTGGGGGCGCGACGGCCGCGTCGACGGGTCGAGCACGACCGTGTGGGCGTTCGCCGTCACCACCGTGTGCCTGCTGCCGCTCGGGCTCGCCGAGGGGCTGTTCCCGCACGCCACCCAGCCCGCGCTGCTGCTGGCGCTGCTCGCGTACATCGCCGCCGTCCCCACAGCGCTGGCCTACGCGCTCTTCTTCGCCGGTGCCGCCGTCGTCCGCTCCGCCACCGTGTCCGTGATCATGCTCCTGGAGCCGGTCTGCGCGGCCGTGCTGGCCGTCGGGCTGCTCGGCGAGCGGCTCACCGCGGCGACCCTCGCCGGCACCCTGCTGATGCTCGGCTCGGTCGCCGGACTCGCGGTGGCGGAGGCGCGTGCCGCGGGCGCGGAACGGCTCGCGGCGTCCGAGGAGGCACTGCTCGTGTGACCTCCCGCAGTGGCGCCCCGCGGGAGGCGGCCGCGCTCGGGCGGCCGGGGACCAGCACCGGGTTCCGGTGAGGGCCGGTGCTGGTCCCCGGCGCAGGCGGGCCAGAGCCTGGTCGTTCGAGACGGGTGTCGTGGCCGGCCCCGGGGTCTACAGGGTCTTCAGGTAGTCGGGCAGTCCGATGCCCGGTGCCAGGGTGTCCGCCGGGACCGGGACGCCGTGGCCCTTGGTCAACGGGACGACGCCGGTCCAGTGGGGGAGGGAGAGGTCCTCGGGGTCGTCGCTCGGGCCGCCGGTGCGCAGCTTGGCGGAGACCTCGTCGAGATCCAGGCTGATCACGGCCGTCGCGGCGAGTTCCTTGGCGTTGGCGGGGCGGGAGTCGGCCGAGCGGCCCGGGACGGCGTGGTCGACCAGCGCGTCCAGCGCCAGCCGCTTCTCCTCGGGGTCCGTCACCTGATGGGCGACGCCGTGCACGACCACGGAGCGGTAGTTGATCGAGTGGTGGAAGGCCGAGCGGGCCAGCACCAGTCCGTCGACATGGCTCACGGTGAGACAGACGGCCAGCCCGGGATCGGTCCCGCCCGTCATGCGCAGGGGGCGCGAACCCGTGGATCCGTGCACGTAGAGCCGCTCGCCGACCCGTGCGTACAGCGTGGGCAGGACGACGGGCGCGCCGTCGCGGACGAATCCGAGATGGCAGATGTATCCCTCGTCGAGTATCGAGTGCACCAGCTCCCGGTCGTACGCGGCGCGTTCCTTGGAGCGGGTGGGGACAGTGCGGTCGGTCGGGGTGTAGGCAGCGGACGCCGTCGTCCTCGGCTGCTGGGTGCTCGTCTCCGACATTGCCATCTCCATTGCACTAGTGCATAATCTCTTTTGTGCTAGGAGAGTATCGGATCGAAGGGCGTCGCGCAGCCGAGATTGCCGCCGACGTCGAGCGGGCGGTCGGGGCGGGGGAGCTGGAGCCCGGCCGGCTCCTGCCGCCCATGCGTGAACTGGCCGAGGACCTCGGGGTCAACCCGAACACGGTCGCGGCGGCCTACCGCACGCTGCGCGAGCGCGGGGTCATCGAGACCGCCGGACGCCGGGGCAGCCGGGTGCGCCCGAAGCCGGCCACCACGGGGCGGGAACACCTGCGTGTCGAGGTGCCCGAGGGCGTGCGGGACCTGGGCGAGGGCAATCCCGATCCGGCCTTGCTGCCGGCGCTCGCCGAGGCCTTCGCGGTGGCGGCCGCGGAGTCGGACCGGCATCCCGTGCAGTACGGGCAGGACCCCGTCGAGCCGGAGCTGGAGCGGCTGGCCCGCGCCGGGCTCGACGCGGACGGCGTTCCCGAGGGGCCCGTCGTCGTCACCTCCGGATCGCTCGACGCGATCGAGCGGGTCCTGATGGCCCACCTCAGGCCCGGCGACACCGTGGCGGTCGAGGACCCCGGCTGGGGCAGCCTGTTCGACCTGCTTCCGGCGCTCGGGCTGCGTACGGCCGGGGTCGGGGTCGACGACGAGGGCCCGCTTCCCGCCGACGTACGGCAGGCGCTGGCGGCCGGGGCGCGGGCCCTGATCGTCACCGACCGGGCGCAGAATCCCACCGGCGCCGCGGTCACCGCCGAGCGCGCGCGTGCCCTGCGCTCCGTGCTCCGCGAGTACCCGGAGACCCTGCTCGTCGAGGACGACCACGGCCATCAGATCGTCGACCTGCCCCTGCATCCCCTTGCGGGAGTCACGCGGAACTGGGCCTTCGTGCGTTCCGTCGCCAAGGCGTACGGGCCCGATCTGCGGCTCGCCGTGCTCACCGGAGACCCCGTCACCGTCGACCGTGTGCACGGGCGGCAGCGGGTCGGCCCCGGCTGGGTGAGCCGGCTGCTCCAGAAGGCCGTGGTCCATCTGTGGACCTCCGGCGCGCTCGACGTGCCGGCCGTGGCGGCGGAGTACGGGGCGCGCCGGGACATGCTCATCGACGCTCTGCGGGAGCGCGGTGTCGAGGCGCGCGGACGCAGCGGGATGAACGTCTGGATCGCCGTCCCTGACGAGACCGGGGCCGTCTCCCGGCTGTTGCAGCGCGGCTGGGCGGTCGCGCCCGGCGCCCGCTTCAGGATGAGCTCGCCGCCCGGTGTCCGGATCACCGTCTCGACGCTTCGGCCCGAGGACGCCGGGCCGCTCGCGGACGCCGTCGCGTCCGCCGTGGGACCGGCCCCCGCGCGCCGTTACGTCTGAGCTGTGCCGCTCGGGTCGCCGAGCCGCGGCTCCGGGCGAGCCGCGAACGTCACCGGCGCGGCTTCGCCTGGGTGAGGAACGCGCCCGCGAGGACGATCACCGCGCCAACCGGTGTCGACCAGGCCAGCGACTCGCCGAGGATCGCGACACCGGCGGCGGTGGCGATGACCGGGATGAAGTACGTGACCATCTGGGCCGTCGTCGGGCCGACCTCGGCGACGATGCCGTACTGGAGGAGCATGGCCAGTCCGGTGCCCAGGGCTCCGAGGGCCGCGATCGCGAGCAGCGGGACCCAGGCGACCTGGCTCGGGAACGTGGTGAACAGCGGTGTGACGAAGGCGAGTTGTGCGGTGGCCAGGAGCAGTTGGGCGCCGGTCATCGACAGATGGGAGTTGCCGGTGCCCGCCAGGGTCCGGCGGACGTATATCCAGCCGACCGGATAGCTCAGCGACGCCAGCAGGGCCATGGCCGTGCCCGTGGCGTCCAGGCCGTGGAAGCCCTGCCAGACACCGAGCACCGTCAGGACGCCCAGGAAGCCGATGCCGAGACCGGCCACTCTGCGCCGGGTCGGCCGGTCCTCGGAGAGGGCGACGAGGGACAGGGCCATGCCCCACAGCGGCGATGTCGCGTTGCAGATGCCGGCGAGAGTCGACGGGATCGTCAGCTCGGAGTAGGCGAAGAGGGAGAACGGCAGCGCGTTCAGCAGGAAGGCCGCGACCGCGAGGTGCCCCCACGTGCGCGCCCCGCGCGGCAGGCGCTCGCGCTTCACCGCCAGGGCCGTCACGAGCACCGCGCTTCCGAACAGCAGTCGGCCGAAGGTGACCTGGAACGGCGCGTAGCCGTCCGTGCCGACCTTGATGAGCAGAAAGCTGAAGCCCCAGATCAGTGACAGGACGCCGAAGCGGATCCGCCAGTCGAGGGCGGCGCGGCGGCGGGGTGCGACGCCGTTCGGAGTGACGGGGCGGGGGGAGGCGACGGTGCTCATGGGAGCAAGAATGCGGCACGACAATCTCGTAGCACAAGCGAGAATACTCAAGCGATATCTCGTAGTATCACTTACATGTTGAATCTGGAGCGACTGCGCACCCTCGACGCCCTCGCCCGGCACGGCTCGGTGAGCGGCGCGGCCGAGGGGCTGCACGTGACCACGTCGGCCGTCTCCCAGCAGATGTCGAAGCTGGAGCGCGAGGTGGGACAGCAACTGCTCGCCAAGAACGGCCGGGGCGTGCGGCTGACGGACGCCGGGCGGCTCCTCGCCGAGCACGCGGCCCGCATCCTGTCCCAGGTCGAGCTCGCGCAGTCCGACCTGGAGGCGCAGCGCGGGCAGGTGGCCGGTGAGCTCAGGCTGTCCGCGTTCCCGACCGCGGCACGCGGACTCTTCCCGGCGGCGCTCGCGGAGCTGCGTGCCGAGCACCCCGGACTGCGGGTGCGCTCCAGCGAGCTGGAGCCGGAGGCCGGGGTCGCGGGAGTGGTGCGCGGGGACCTGGACCTCGCGGTCGTGCTCGACTGGTACAACAAGCCGATGCCCCTGCCCGAGGGACTGGTGAAGGCGTCGATCCTCGACGACCCCGCCGATGTGGCGATGCCGGCCGGCCATCGGCTCGCGGGCCGTGCCGAGGTGGACCTCGGGGACTTCGCCGACGACGAGTGGATCACCTGGGCCGAGGGCGAGTTCTGTCACGAATGGCTGATGTTCACGCTGCGCTCCCAGGGCGTCGAGCCGCGCATCGGTCACCGCGCCGGGGAGACGCACACCCAGCTCGGACTCGTCGCCGCGGGACTCGGCGTGTGCGTGGCCCCGCTCCTCGGGCGGCGTCCGATGCCCGAGGGGGTCGTCACGGTGCCGGTCCGGCAGCGTGTGCGCCGCCATGTGTACGTCGTGTGGCGGGCCGACGCCGACCGCCGGCCCTCGATCAGGGCGGCGGTGGACGCCTTGCGCAGGGCCGGCGCGGCCGTCGAGTAACAGGTGGCGAAGGGCGGTTCGGCTCCGGCCGCATCGACGGAAGGCCCGGCTCCGGCTACATCGGGGGGAGCTTGCGGAAGTCCCAGGAGGCGATCGCGGACGGTGTCAGCCGCATCCACGCGTGCCGGCCGTCGTGCGGCATCTCCTCCAGGCCGAAGTTCTTGCGGGCGAACAGGACCTCGGGGACGTCGAGTTCGGCGCACAGGTCCCCGGTGCGGGGGAACTCGCCGACGAACTCCACCGTGCCGGACAGCTCGACGCCCCGCAGCTCCCCGTACTCCTCGCCGGAGTCGATCACCACCGCGACCCGCGGGTCGTTCCGCAGTTGCACCCAACGCTTGCTGCGCACCACGGAGTACAGCCACAGCGAGGTGCCGTCCCAGGCGAACCACAGGGCGCTCACGTGCGGGACCCCGTCCTTCGACACGGAGGCGACGCGGCAGGTGCGCTGGGTGGTGAGGAACTCGTCCAGTTCACCGGGGGTCATCATGATCTTCCGGCCCCTGCGCTGAGTGACGGTCATACGGTCCCCTCGTGTTCTGTGTATCGGTGTGTATCGAGTTTCTGACGTTCCGTCAGAAAATAATGAGCTGTCTTCCGTCCTCGCGCAACGGTCGGTACGCTCCGCCGTCCCGACCCGCGACGACAAGGAGAGCCATGCCGTCGTTCGAGCACCTCAGTGAACTCCTCGACCCCGTCGGCACGGTACTGCTCACCGTGGAGTGCCAACAGGGCGTCGTGGGCCCCGACAGCGCGCTGCCCGAACTCGCCCAGGAGGCACGGTCGTCCGGAGCGCTCGACCGGATCGCCCGGCTGGTGGCCGCCGCGCACGAGAGCGGGGTGCAGGTGATCCACGCGGTCGCCGAGCGCCGCCCGGACGGCCGCGGCGCCAACCACAACGCCCGGCTGTTCAGGGCGGCCGGGCGACTGCCCGTACGGCAGACGACCGGCACGGCGGCGGTGCGGATCGCGCCGCCCGTCGAGGTCGCCGAGGAGGACCTCGTCGTGCGGCGCCTGCACGGTCTGTCGCCGATCTCGGGCACCGACGTCGACCCGCTGCTGCGCAACCTGGGCTGCCGCACCCTCGTCGTGACGGGCGTCTCGGCCAACATCGCCGTTCCCAACGCCGTGTTCGACGCCGTGAACCGCGGCTACACCGTCGTCGTTCCCGCCGACGCCGTCGCGGGGGTGCCCTCCGAGTACACCCCCGCGATGGTCCGGAACACGCTCGCGCTGGTCGCCACCATCACGACCACCGAGGACGTGCTCGCCTGCTTCGCACGCAAGCGGCCCTGACGTAGGCGTCGCGAGGAGACCGGCCATCGCGAGGAGACCGGCGTCACGACGGGGTGACGACCGGTGCCGGCGGTCAGGCGAGCTTGATGGCGTCCCCTTCGACGGTGATGTTCGCGGCGGCGAGCCCGGTCGTCGCGGGCCCTTTCTTCACACTGCCGTCGGTGGCGGAGAACTGGCTGTTGTGACAGGGGCAGGTGATGACGTTGTTCGCGATGCCCTTGACCGCACAGCCCTGGTGGGTGCACTTCGAGGAGAAGGCCTTGAAGGTGCCCGCCGTCGGCTGGGTCACCACGACCCCCTGGTCGGCGAAGACCTTGCCGCCGCCCTCCGGGATCTCGCTCGTCTTCGCGAGCTCCGTGCCGGCCGCGCCGTTGCCCGAGCCCACGCTGTCCGAGGCCTTGTCGTCCGCCCCGCACGCGGTCAGCGCGACGGCGAGCCCAGCCGCGCCGACCGCCGCCACGACGGTGCGCCGGGCCGGTGCCTGTGCGGAGTGAAGCGATTCGCTGGTCATGCTGGCTTTCCCTTCAGCGGACATGATCTGCATCTGTCGAGAGGTACGGTCCACCAGCACGCGCTGTTCAGGCAATGGCGACTTCTTGACCTGATCCACAGCATGCCGACAGCCGCGTGTGCGGCGGCACCGTCCGTCCGGCGCCGGACACCGGGCACCGCTTCCGCCGCCGTCACCGGGTCGCGTCCCCCGGGCGGGACCACCCCAGTAACCTCGCGTCGCGGGCGGTGGCGACGGCGGAAGCCGGGCCATCCGTGTGGTCGCGGTGGGCACGTTGTGTGACCGCAGGCAGGGCAGAGGCGTGCCTGCGGATTCGCCCCGATCCGCTCATCATCCGCGGGCGGAAGGGCGAGGAGACCATCGAAACGGCCGTCATAGCCGGCCGTGAGCAGTGCGACGGCGACCTCGAACTCCGCGTCGGACCCTGCTCGTCGACGTCTATCGGCAGGGCCGGCTGGACTTGGACGCGTTCGTCACGGAGACCATCGCGCTGGACGAGGTCGAGAAGGCGTTCGAGCGGATGCGCGGCGGCGACGTGCTGCGCTCGGTGGTGGTCCTCTGGCAGCCGCCCGTGTCGAACACCTCGTCACCTCGGGAACGTTCTCCCTGGACGGCGGCACCTGGGACGTCGACAACAACGCGGTGGCGACGCCCTGTTCGCCGGTGGACCGGGGGCGACGGGACGGTCGTGCAGCCACTTCCCGACCGTCATCGAGTCGATCCGGCACCGGTTGTCGACGCTGCCGGGCGACACCGTCGTGCACACGGGGCACGGGGGACGAGCACCGTCGCCGCCGAGGCCCCGCGTCTCCAGGAGTGGATCGGCCGCGGTTTCTGACGCCCGCTCGCGTCCCTCACGCGCCCGCCCTCGGCTCGCGTCCGTTGCGAGCCGATACGGCGAGCCTTTGTTGTTCTATATGAGTTGCGTTCCTCCCTGCGCAACGCGATAAACGGCTCGGAGTGCCCGCTGGATGCCTTGACAAGGGTTCTGGGCGACCTCAAACTGACGTTGCGCTTATCGCAATCCGTTTCGCTATACGCACCGAGGTGTCATGATGATTCCCGCGTGCCGTCTCGCGGATCTCCCGCGAGGAGAGGCCCACCGGCTCGACACAGATCCGCCGGTCTCGGTGTTCCACACCGACGACGGCGAACTCTTCGCCATCGACGACACGTGCACTCATCAGGACGCCTCGCTCGCCGACGGCTGGTTGGAGGGCTGCGAGGTGGAATGCCCGCTGCATGCTTCGAAGTTCGACCTGAGGACCGGCGCGGTCGACTCTCCACCGGCCAAGCTCCCGGTCCGGACGCACGAGGTCGTCGTCGAGGACGGCGTGGTCCACGTCCGGGTGTCCGCGGATGTCCCCAACCTGCCGCCCTGCGTCGCATCCCGGCTCGCCGGGGGTTCCGCGTGAGGGCTGTCGCCGTGGTCGGCGCCTCGCTGGCCGGTCTGTCGGCGGCGCGCTCGCTGCGCAAGCAGGGCTATGACGGGCGGCTGGTCGTCATCGGTGACGAACTCCACCGCCCGTACGACAGGCCCCCGTTGTCCAAGGAGTTCCTGGTCGGCACCCTCGGCGAGGCGGATCTCTCGTTGGAGACCGACGATGAGGACCTGAGGGCGGAGTGGCTGCTCGGCGCTCGTGCCACCGGACTCGACCGCACCGGGCGCGCCGTCCGGCTCGCCGATGGGCGGGAGGTCCGCGCCGACGGCATCGTCATCGCGACCGGCGCGGTGGCGCGTACTCTGCCGGGATCCCAGAGCCTGGCGGGAGTGCACACGCTGCGCACCCTGGACGACGCCCGCGCCCTGCGGGACGAACTGGCCAGGGGCGGACGGCTGGTGGTGATCGGTGGCGGCTTCATCGGCGCCGAGGTCGCCTCCACCGCACACGCCCTCGGGCTGGACGTGACGGTCGTCGAGGCGGCCCCGACGCCGCTGGCCGGACCGCTCGGCGCGAGAATGGGCGGCATCGTCTCGACCCTCCATGTGGACCACGGTGTAAGGCTGTTGTGCGGCGTGGGGGTCAAGGGGCTGCGCGGGGACGAGCGAGGCGAGATGGGGGTCTCCCCGGACGGAGTCCGGGGGAGGGTGGACGCCGTCCTGCTCGAGGACGGCCGCAGCATCCCCGCCGACATCGTCGTCGTCGGTGTGGGCGCACGCCCGTGCGTCAAGTGGCTGGAAGGATCCGGCGTCGAACTCGACAACGGCGTCAAGTGCGGCGCCGACGGCCGCACCGGCCTGGCCGGCGTGGTCGCGGTCGGCGACTGCGCCAACTGGTACGACCCCCGCGCGGGCGCCCACCGCCGCGTCGAGCACTGGACCGGCGCGCGCGAGCGTCCCGACGCCGCGATCGCCACACTGCTGGCGGGCGGTGCGGTGGAGCCCGGTGTGCCCCGGCCGCCGTACTTCTGGTCCGACCAGTACGGCGTGAAGATCCAGTTCGCCGGTCACGCGGCGGCCGCCGACAGCGTGATCATCGAGGCGGGCGCCGCGGACGACCGCGACGTCCTGGCCGTGTACCGGCGCGCCGGAGTTCCGGTCGCCGTGCTCGGGATGAACCAGCCTCGGCTGTTCACCCGCTGGCGCAAGCAGCTCGCCGCCGCGAGCTCTTGACGCGGCTCCTGAGCCATCTCATGCTGCGGTCGCACGTGGCACGCAGCGTTGCTCCATGCACAACGCCGTCCGGAGTCGTCCTTCCCGGCGCGTGAATGGCCCCTCCACGACGTTCCCGAGGAGTGCACCGTGACCTCGACCAGCCTGCCGGACAGTCTGATCGCCACCCTCCCCGGCTCTTCCTACACGGATCCGGGGATCTTCACCCAGGAGCAGGAGCACATCTTCGAAACGATGTGGTTCTGCGCCGTACGTTGCTCGGACCTGGCCGTGCCCGGTGCCTTCCGGACCGTGGAGGTGGGCCGCGAGAGCATCCTGATCACCCGTGCGCGGGACAACTCCGTACGCGCCTTCTTCAACGTCTGCCGGCACCGCGGTGCCAAGCTCTGCACCGAGGAGGCCGGCGAGGTCAGGCGTGCCTTCCAGTGTCCGTACCACGCCTGGACGTACGACCTGAACGGCAGGCTCGTCGCGGCGCCCAACCTCACGAAGATGCCCGACGTCGGCCGCACCGAGTTCGGCCTGGTGAGCGTGACCACCCGCGAATGGCTCGGCTACGTCTGGGTCTGCCTGGCGGAGAACCCGCCCTCCTTCGAGGACGACGTCATCGGCGAGGTCGTCGGCCGGCTCGGCGACGTGGAGTCGATCGAGCACTACGACATCGACAGCCTCTCGGTCGGCAGGCGGATCGTCTACGACGTCAGGGCGAACTGGAAGCTCATCGTCGAGAACTTCATGGAGTGCTACCACTGCGCCACGATCCACCCCGAACTCACCGAGGTGCTCCCCGAGTTCGCCGACGGCTACGCGGCCCAGTACTACGTCGGTCACGGTGCCGAGTTCGGTGAGGAGGTCCAGGGCTTCACCGTCGACGGCTCCGAGGGCCTGGACCGCATCCCCGGGGTGGCGGAGGACCAGGACCGTCGCTACTACGCGATCACCGTCAAACCGCAGGTCTTCATCAACCTCGTCCCCGACCACGTGATCTTCCACCGGATGTACCCGGTGGCCGTCGACCGCACGATCGTCGAGTGTGACTGGCTGTATCTTCCGCACGTCGTCGAGAGCGGCAAGGACGTCAGCCGGTCCGTGGAACTCTTCGACCGGGTCAACCGCCAGGATTTCGACGCGTGCGAGCGCACGCAGCCCGGGATGAGCTCGCGGATGTACGCCAAGGGCGGGGTGCTGGTGCCCAGCGAACACCACATCGGCGTCTTCCACGACTGGGTGAGCGAGCGCCTCGGTGCTCCCCGGCCGTAGTCGGGCGGGTCAGCCCAGGTAACCCATCCGATGGCTGATCTCCTCCGCGCCCTTGACCAGCACCGGAGCGAGTTCGTGCAGGCGCTCCTCGGTGAACCGGTACGCGGGTCCGGAGGCGCTGAGTGCCGCGATGACCTCGCCGTCCCGGTCGCGCACCGGCGCGGCCATGGCGTGGAGCCCGATCTCCAGCTCCTCCAGGGTCCAGGCGTAGCCGCGCTCACGGGCCTCGGCGAGGTTCTTCTCCAGCTTCACCTTCGAGGTCAGGGTGTGCGGGGTCACCTTCTTCAGGCCGGCCTCGGACATCAGCGCGGTGCGCTCCTTGGCGGGCAGATGCGCCATCAGGATCTTGCCGCTGGAGGTGGCGTGCAGCGGGGTGAGCTGGCCGACCCAGTTGTGCGCGGTGACGGCCCCCGGGCCGCGCACCTGGTAGAGGTTGATCGCGTACTGCTCCTGCATCACGGCGATGTTGACGGTCTCGCCGATTTCCTCTGCGAGGCGCTCACACACCTGGCGGCCCTGCTGGGTGATGTCGATGCGTCCCGTGACCGCGCCGGCCAGGCGCACGATGCCGAAGCCGAGGCGGTACTTGCCGCGCTCGCCCGCCTGCTCCACCAGACCGCGCGCCTCCAGGGCGCCGAGCAGTCGGAACGCGGTCGACTTGTGAACATCGATCTCGGCGGCCACCTCGCTGACGCCGGCTTCGCCACGCTGAGCCAGGATCTCCAGCACGCTGATGGCGCGGTCGACGGACTGCACCCCGCCGGGCTGCGGACCTGTCGTTTCAATATCTGGACTGTAGTTGCTCACAGCGAAACTATACGCGCAGTAAACAACGCCGGCGCAAGCAACAGCGCGGAAACGCAGGCCTTGCAAGTTGCGTTGCTCGCAACCTGGTGCGTATAGCGATACTCGTACTAGCATGCCTCGCGTATCTATGGCGCGAGCGAGACGAGGCAATATGGCTCCCGTGCAATACGACTTCGTCATCGTCGGCGGTGGATCAGCCGGCAGCGCACTGGCGAACCGGCTCTCCGCCGAGCCCGGCAACCAGGTGCTGGTCCTGGAGGCGGGCCGGCCGGACTACCCGTGGGACGTCTTCATCCACATGCCCGCGGCGCTGACCTATCCGATCGGCAGCCGGTTCTACGACTGGCAGTACGCGTCGGAACCCGAGCCGCACATGGGCGACCGGCGCATCTATCACGCGCGCGGCAAGGTGCTGGGCGGTTCCAGCAGCATCAACGGCATGATCTTCCAGCGCGGCAACCCCATGGACTACGAGCGCTGGGCGGCCGGCGCCGGCATGGAGTCCTGGGACTACGCGCACTGTCTCCCGTACTTCAAGCGGATGGAGAACTGTCTCGCGGCCGACCCCGACGACGAGTTCCGCGGCCACGACGGCCCGCTCGTCCTCGAACGCGGTCCCGCCTCCAACCCGCTGTTCACCGCCTTCCTCAAGGCCGTCCAGGAGGCGGGTCACCCCCGCACCGACGACGTCAACGGCTATCGGCAGGAGGGCTTCGCCCCCTTCGACCGCAACGTCAGCCGAGGCCGCCGGCTGTCGGCCTCGAAGGCGTACCTCAAGCCCGTCAGGAAGCGGCCCAACCTCACCATCACCACTCGCGCCCTGGTCACCCGAGTCCTCTTCGAGGGCAGGAAGGCCGTCGGCGTCGAGTACCGGCGCCGCGGCAAGGTCCAGCAGGTGCGCGCACGCGAGGTCATCCTCTGCGGCGGCGCGATCAACTCCCCGCAGCTGCTCCAGCTCTCCGGAGTCGGCAACGCCGAGGAACTGAGCGCGCTCGGCATCGACGTCGTCCACGACCTTCCGGGCGTCGGCGAGAACATGCAGGACCACCTGGAGGTGTACATCCAGTACGCCTGCAAGCAGCCCGTCTCCGTGCAGCCGTACATGGCGAAGTGGCGCGCGCCCTTCATCGGCCTGCAATGGCTCTTCCGCAAGGGCCCCGCCTCGACCAACCACTTCGAGGCCGGCGGGTTCGCCCGCAGCAACGAGGACGTGGACTACCCCAATCTGATGTTCCACTTCCTGCCGATCGCGGTCCGCTACGACGGCTCCTCGCCGGCCGGCGGCCATGGCTACCAAGTGCACGTGGGGCCCATGTACTCCGACGCCATCGGCTCGGTGAAGATCAAGAGCAAGGACCCGCGGGAACACCCGGCGCTGCGCTTCAACTACCTGTCCACCGAGCAGGACCGCCGCGAGTGGGTCGAGTCGGTCCGGGTCGCCCGCGAGCTCCTCAACCAGCCCGCCATGGCCCCGTACAACGACGGTGAGATCTCACCGGGCCCGTCCGTGGCGAGCGAGGAGGAGATCCTCGCCTGGGTCGCCGAGGAGGGCGAGACCGCCCTGCACCCTTCCTGCACCTGCAAGATGGGCACCGACGAGATGTCCGTCGTCGACCCCACCAGCATGCGCGTGCACGGCGTGGAGGGGCTGCGCGTCGTCGACGCGTCGGTCATGCCCTACGTCACCAACGGCAACATCTACGCGCCGGTGATGATGATCGCGGAGAAGGCGGCCGACCTCATCCTCGGCAAGGAGCCGCTGCCCGCCTCCAAAGCCGCGTACTACCGGCACCGCGGCGCTCAGAAGCAGGCCGGGTGACCCTTGGACGGCGAACACTTCAGGGCGCTGGTGTCGAGCGTCCGCTACGAGGTGCTGCCCGCGAGGGCGACCGAGGACAAGGTCCTCGCCCATGTCCCGCGCGACGTCGTCGTCACCGTGACGGCGTCTCCGGTCAAAGGCCTTGAGCCGACGCTCGACCTCGTCGGCCGGCTGGCGGCGCACGGTCACCGCGCCGTTCCGCACGTGCCCGCGCGGCTGCTGCGGGACGACGCGCATCTGAAGGATGTCGTCGACCGGCTCCGGGAGACGGGTGTCGACGACGTCTTCGTCCCGGCCGGCGACGCCGATCCGCCGGCCGGGGCCTACGACGGGGCCCTCCCGGTGCTGCGCAGGCTGAGTGAGCTGGGCAGCCCGTTCACGCGCGTCGGCATCACCGGCTATCCCGAGAGCCATCCGCTCATCCACGACGACCTCACCATCCAGGCCATGTGGGACAAGCGTGCGCACGCCACGTACATCGTGAGCAACCTCTGCTTCGATCCGCGCGTGCTGGGTGACTGGGTCGGCCGCATACGGCGCCGGGACGTCACCCTGCCCGTCCATGTGGGTGTGGCGGGGCCCGTACAGCGGGCGAAGCTGCTGGCCATGGCGACGAAGATCGGGGTGGGGGAGTCGACGCGCTTCCTCACCCGGCACGCCTCGTGGTTCCTGCGGTTCGCGACCCCCGGCGGCTACTCGCCCGACCGGCTGCTCGCCCGCACCGCCGAGGCGCTCACCGCGCCCTCGGCCGGGGTGGCGGGCCTGCACGTGTTCACGTTCAACCAGATCGCCGAGGCCGAACGGTGGCGCCGCGCCCTGCTGGACCGGTTGAGCGACTGAACCGATCGCCGGAGCGGGTCACCTCGTCCAGGAGGGCGTCCGCGTTCGTATACGAAGGGGGGGGGGGCGGGAAACCGCCCCCCCCCCCGGTGGCCGCGGGGGCCACCGCATAACGCCCGCGCGGGGGCCGGGCCCCAAAAGCCGGGGCGCGGG
>NZ_JBHYXD010000055.1:39418-57562 GCF_042751995.1 Streptomyces sp. NPDC059371
GCCACCCCCCTGTCGGGGGGGGGGTTTCCCCTCTCCGGGGGGGGGGCCGGTTTTCTTTTGGGGGGGGGGGGGGGCCCAACCCCCCCCCCGCCCCCTTGTGCCGTACTGCTCAGCGGAAGACCACCGTGCGGTTGCCGTCCACCATGACGCGGCTCTCGCTGTGCCACTTCACCGCGTGCGCGAGTACCTGTGCCTCCACGTCCCGCCCGACCGTGACCAGGTCCCCGGGGTCGACTGAGTGGTCCACCCGGACCACGTCCTGCTCGATGATCTGCCCCTCGTCCAGGTCCGAGGTCACGTAGTGCGCCGTCGCGCCCACGAGCTTCACGCCGCGGGCGTAGGCCTGCTCGTACGGGTGCGCGCCCTTGAAGCTGGGGAGGAAGGAGTGGTGGATGTTGATGGCGTGGCCCTCGAGTTGCTTGCACACGTCGTCGGAGAGGATCTGCATGTAGCGGGCCAGCACGACGAGGTCGATGTCCAGCTCGCGTACCAGCTCCAGAAGGCGCGCCTCGGCCTCGGCCTTGGTGTCCTTGGTGACCGGGATGTGGTGGAACGGGACACCGTACGTCTCGGCCAGGCTCTCGAAGTCCCGGTGGTTGGAGACGATCGCCGGGATCTCGATGTTGAGGGCGCCGGTGTGCCGGCGGAAGAGCAGATCGTTCAGGCAGTGGCCGAATTTGGACACCATGATCAGCGTCCGGGTCGGGGTCGACGCCTCGCTCAGGGTCCAGGCGATGCGGTAGGCCTCGGCGACGGGACCGAATCGGTAACGCAGAGTTTTCACGTGCGCGTCAGGGTCGGAGACGTCGAAGTGAACCCTCATGAAGAAGCGGCCCTGGAGTCGGTCGTCGAACTGCTGGCTCTCCAGGATGTTGCCCGAGTTCCTGACGAGGAAGCCGCTCACGGCGTGAACCAGGCCGGCGCTGTCGGGGCACGAGAGGGTGAGGACGTATTCACGGCCAGGTTGCGGTCGAGGGGACATGTGCAGCCTCCGTTGGTGCGTATTGCACAACGCGGTGAGCGATGCGCAACATGGTTGGCCTCGACGGGGTCATCGGTCAAGAGAGAAGCGTTGATGGGCCCCTTGCGAAATCGTCATCCGCCAACCCCTTGACGTAGGTCTGTGACGTTCGTCATGGTGTTCCACCACAAGCAATTGGATGCACGATGCGCAACGCATATCGGCTGAGGGGCTTGGCGCGTGGCAGACCTGTATGTGGCTGGGGAATGGCGCGACGCGGTGGCCGGTGGGCGCCGGGAGATTCGCTGTCCCGCTGATGGCGCGCTCGCCGCGACCGTGTCCGAGGGGACGCGTCCGGACACCGAGGCGGCGATCGCCGCGGCCCGACGGGCTTTCGACGAAGGACCCTGGCCGCACACCCCCGAGCGGGAGCGCGGTGCGCTGCTGCAGCGCACCGCCGACCTCATCGAGCGCGACGCCAAGGAGTTCGCCCGCGCCGAGTCGCTGGACACCGGCAAGCGGCTGGTGGAGAGCGAGTACGACATCGCCGACGTCGTCTCCTGTTTTCGCTACTACGGCGGCATCGGGGGCACGGATGCCGGCCGGGTGATCGACACCGGTCGTGACGACGCCGTCAGCCGTGTCGTCTATGAACCGATCGGCGTGTGCGGGCTCATCACCCCCTGGAACTACCCACTGCTGCAGGCCGGTTGGAAGGTCGCCCCGGCGCTTCTCGCGGGCAACACGATCGTCCTCAAGCCCAGTGAGCTCACCCCCTCCACCTCGATCCTGCTGATGCGGGCACTGGAGGAGGCCGGGCTCCCGGCCGGCGCCGCCAATCTCGTCCTGGGCACAGGCCCCGAGGCGGGCGCACCGCTCTCCGAGGACCCGGCCGTCGACATGGTCTCCTTCACCGGAGGCCTGGAGACCGGCAAGCGCATCATGGCCACCGCCGCCGCGACCGTGAAGAAGGTCGCGCTGGAGCTCGGCGGCAAGAACCCCAACGTGATCTTCGCCGACGCCGACTTCGAGACGGCCGTCGACTTCGCCCTCACGGCCGTGTTCCTGCACTCGGGCCAGGTCTGCTCGGCAGGAGCCCGGCTGATCGTCGAGGACGCGATCCATGACGCCCTGGTCGACGAGGTCGTCCGTCGCGCCCGGCGGATCCGGCTGGGCGGGCCCTTCGACCCCGAGGCCGATACCGGCGCGTTGATCTCCGCGCAGCACCGGGAGAAGGTCGAGGCGTACGTCGCGGCCGGCCTCGCCGAGGGCGCCGTACTGCGCTGCGGCGGTGAACGGCCGGGCGATCCCGCCCTCGCGGACGGCTACTACTACCCGCCGACCGTGCTCGACGCGTGCACGCAGGACATGCGGGTGGTGCACGAGGAGTCCTTCGGACCCGTGCTGACCGTCGAGCGCTTCACCGACGAGGACGATGCCGTACGCATCGCCAACGACACCGAGTACGGACTCGCCGGAGCCGTCTGGACCCAGGACGCCGGGAAGGCCCAGCGGGTCGCCCGGCGACTGCGCCACGGCACGGTGTGGATCAACGACTACCACCCCTACGTGCCGCAAGCGGAATGGGGTGGCTTCGGGCACTCGGGCGTGGGCAGGGAGCTGGGACCGACCGGCCTGGACGAGTACCGAGAGCCCAAGCACATATGGCAGAACATCCAACCCCGGCCGCAGCACTGGTTCCGCGGCTGAACGCCGAAGAGAGGTCGATCGTGACCCCAGCACAGACGGAGGTGCCGCAACGGCGCGGCACGTCCCAGGACTCGGCCCCCACCCCGGTCATATCCGTGCGCAAGCTGTGGAAGGTGTTCGGGCCGAAGGCAGACCAGGTGCCGGACTCCGAGGAGTTGTGCGGGCTCACCCGTCGCGAGTTGATGGACCGCACCGGATGCACCGCCGCCGTGCGCGATGTGAACTTCGAGGTCTCGCCCGGCGAAGTCTTCGTCGTCATGGGTCTGTCCGGCTCCGGGAAGTCCACCCTGGTGCGATGTCTGACCCGGCTGATCGAACCCACCGCGGGGGAGATCGTCTTCGAGGGCGAGGACATCCGCGGCGCGGACGCCAAGCGGCTGAGGGAACTGCGCCGCCGCAAGTTCTCCATGGTCTTCCAGCACTTCGGGCTGCTCCCGCACCGAAGGGTCGTCGACAACGTGTCGTTCGGCCTGGAGATCCGCGGCATGAGCAAGGCCGAGCGCACCCGGCGGGCGCTCGAGGTCGTCGAACTGGTCGGCCTCTCCGGCTACGAGAACTCCTACCCCGACCAGCTCTCCGGCGGTATGCAGCAGCGCGTCGGCCTTGCCCGGGCGCTGGCCGGGGACCCGGACGTACTCCTCTTCGACGAACCGTTCTCTGCGCTCGACCCGCTGATCCGCCGGGACATGCAGAACGAGGTCATCCGGCTGCACCACGAGGTCGGCAAGACGATGGTGTTCGTCACCCACGACCTGTCCGAGGCGCTCAAGCTGGGTGACCGCATCCTCATCATGCGCGACGGAAAGACGGTCCAGTGCGGCACCGGTGACGAGCTGGTCGGCGCCCCGGCCGACGACTACGTACGCGAGTTCGTCAAGGACGTGCCGCGCGGCGACGTACTCACCCTGCGCTGGATCATGCGCGCGCCGGAGGACGGCGACGAACTGGACGGCCCCGAGCTGGGCCCGGACGTCGTGGTGAAGGAGGCCACCCGGGCGGTGCTCGCGGCCGACAAGCCCGTCAAGGTCGTCGAGAACGGCAAGCTGCTCGGCATCGTCGGCGACGAGGAGATCCTCGCGGTGGTCGCCGGGCAGGAAGGCGGCGCGTGATGACCGTCGCCATCGAGAAACCCGGCGAAGCGGAGGCTGTGGAACCGGCCGCGCCCGCCAAGGGCGCGCGCAAGGTCGGCCGGCCGATGATGATCGGCGCGATCCTCGTCGTCTGGCTGGTGCTGTTCGCCGTCCTGCGCGGAAAGCAGACCCTGTCCCTGGCGGCGGCGGACCTGACCGATCTGCACCGGTGGATCAACGACCTCAACGACTCCATCGGCGCCAACCGCAACTCCAGTCCGCTCTTCCTGTACTTCTTCAACGAGATCCGGCTGGTCATCGACAACCTGGTGACCTTCATCCAGCACCTGATCTCCCAGCCGTCCGGGGCCCGCCCGGTCCCGCAGATCGGCTGGCTCGGCGTCGTCGGCATCGCGGGGTACGTCTCCTGGGCCGTGGGGAACTGGCGGGTCGCGCTGCTGGCCGTGGCGGGCTTCACCTTCTTCGGGCTCCAGGGGCTGTGGCAGGAGAGCATGGACACCCTTGCCCTCACCCTCTCCGCGGTGTTCGTGGCCCTGCTGTTCGCGATCCCGCTCGGGGTGTGGGCCGGGCTGTCCGACCGGTTCAACCGGATCATGACGCCCTTCCTGGACTTCATGCAGACGATGCCGACCTTCGTCTATCTGGCACCGCTGACCCTGTTCTTCCTCATCGGTGGAGCGTCCGCCACCATCGCCACCGTGATCTACGCGGCCCCGCCGACGATCCGCATCACCGCGCACGCCATCCGCAACGTGTCCAAGACGACCGTCGAGGCGGCCGACTCCCTGGGCGCCACCCGCCGTCAGTCCCTGCTGAAGGTCCTGCTGCCGATGTCCAGACGGACCGTGGTGATGGGCGTCAACCAGACCATCATGGCCGCCCTGGCCATGGTGACCATCGCGGCCCTGATCAACGCGCCCGGCCTCGGCGCGAACGTCATCCAGGCACTGCAGTCGCTCGACGTCGGCACGGCCTTCAACGCGGGCCTCGCCATCGTGGTCATGGCGATCGTCCTGGACCGGGTCACGACCGCGGCCGGCGCCCGCGAGGAGTACGCGCGGCGCTCCAGGAACACCTTCGTGAAGTGGCGGCGGCCGCTGCTGGGAGCGGGCGCGGTGGTCACGGCGGTTCTGATCCACCTGTCGCACACCTATCTGTGGGCGGCGGACTTCCCCGGCGATGGCACCATCGGCAGCCAGATCGCGAGCGCGGCGGACACCGCGACCAACTGGGCGCAGGACAACCTGTCGGGTCTGACCAACGCGATCCGCGACATCATCACCAACGGCCTGCTCAATCCGTTCCAGACGCTGCTCACCGACTCCCCGTGGTGGCTCGTCGGCGCGGTGCTGGTTGCGCTGGGCGTGGTGTTCGGCGGCTGGAAGGCCGGGGTCACCACGGCCGTGTGCGTGGGTCTGCTGGTCGGCACAGGTGTGTGGTCGGACGGCATGACGACGCTGGCCTCGACGCTCGTCGCCACGGTGCTGGTGATGGTGCTCGGCATCGTCTTCGGCGTGTGGATGGGGCGCAGCATGCTCGTGGACCGGTTGATCCGGCCCACCCTGGACGCGGCCCAGGTCATGCCGCCGTTCGTCTACCTCGTACCGTTCCTCGCGCTGTTCGGCGCCACCCGCTTCACGGCCATCGTCGCGGCGGTCGTCTACGGGGCGCCCGTCACGATGAAGATCATCGCGGACGGGATCCGGGCCGTGCCCGAGGCCACCGTGGAAGCGGCCACCTCCGCCGGGTGCAGCACCTGGCAGATCATCACCAAGGTCCAACTGCCGATGTCACGCGGTGCCCTGACGCTCGCGACGAACCAGGGCCTGATCTACGTGCTGTCGATGGTTGTGGTGGGCGGCCTGGTGGGAGCGGGCGCCCTCGGCTATGACGTCGTGGCCGGATTCTCACAGGGGCAGCTGTACGGGAAGGGGCTTGCGGCGGGTCTCGCCATCGTCCTTCTCGGAGTCATGTTCGACCGGATCACTCAGGCAGCGGCGCGACGCGCGAGCGCTTAAGGAGCACGACACCATGGCAAGACACTGGCGAGCCGGCGCGGCCGGCCTGGCCGTCCTCGGCCTCACACTCACCGCGTGCGGAGGGGCGAAGGTCGGCGACTCCTCCGCGGGTTCGAAGGACACGGGCGGCTCCGGCAAGTGCGGATCGTTCAACCTCGCGGTCAACCCGTGGGTGGGCTACGAGGCCGACGCGGCGGTCGTCGCATACGTCGCGCAGCACAACCTCGGCTGTACGGTCACCAAGAAGAACCTGAAGGAAGAGATCGCCTGGCAGGGCTTCGGTACCGGCGAGGTCGACGCCATCCTGGAGAACTGGGGCCACGACGACCTGGCGAAGAAGTACATCAGCGGCCAGAAGACCGCCGTCGACGCCGGACAGACCGGCAACAAAGGCATCATCGGCTGGTATGTGCCGCCGTGGCTGGCCAAGGCGCACCCCGACATCCTCGAATGGAAGAACGTCAACAAGTACGCGTCGAAGTTCAAGACGTCCGAGTCGGGCGGCAAGGGCCAGCTCCTGGACGGCGACCCGTCGTACGTCACGAACGACGCGGCGCTGGTGAAGAACCTGAAGCTGGACTTCAAGGTGGTGTACGCGGGCAGCGAGACCGCCCTCATCCAGGCCTTCCGCAACGCCGAGAAGAACAAGCAGTGGGTGATCGGCTATTTCTATGAGCCGCAGTGGTTCCTGTCCGAGGTTCCGCTGAAGAAGGTCTCCCTGCCCGAGTACACGACGGGCTGTGACGCCGATGCGGCGAAGGTCGCCTGCGACTATCCCGTGTACGACCTCAACAAGATCGTCAGCGCCAAGTTCGCCAAGTCGGGCAGCCCCGCCTACAACCTGGTGAAGAACTTCAACTGGACGAACGACGACCAGAACACCGTCGCCAAGTACATCGCCCAGGACAAGATGACCGACGTGGCGGCGGCGAAGAAGTGGGTCGACGCCAACAAGGACAAGGTGGACGCCTGGCTCAAGTAGGCCGAGGCCACGAGCCGGTCGGACATGCCCGGCGGGCGGTGCGTGCAGGTGCGCGCCGCCCGCCGGGCATTGCCGTGTTCCGGGCGGTTCCCGGCCTGCTTCCGAACGTCACGGACCCCTTGACACCCCCTCCCCGCGACAGGCACATTGAGTTGCGCAACCTGAACTATGTTGCGCAGACAGCAACTCACGGTGTGGATTTCGGAGGTGCGGCGATGGCGGGACCCCGAGTGGTGATCATCGGAGCAGGCGTCGTGGGAGCGGCCCTCGCCGACGAGATCTCCGCGCGCGGCTGGACCGATGTGACCGTGGTCGACCAGGGCCCGCTGCCGGCCACGGGAGGCTCCACCTCACACGCGCCGGGCCTCGTCTTCCAGACGAACTCCTCCAAGACCATGACCGAGTTGGCCCGCTACACGGTCGAGAAGTTCTGTTCCCTCGACGTCGACGGCGAGCCCTGCTTCCTCCAGGTCGGCGGCCTCGAAGTGGCGACCACCCCCGAGCGCGTCGCCGAACTGCACCGCCGCCACGGCTGGATCACCGCCTGGGGCATCGAGGCCCGGCTGCTGAGCCCCGAGGAGTGCGTCGAACAGCACCCGCTCGTCAACCCGGACAGGGTCCTCGGCGGCCTCCTCGTACCGACCGACGGCCTGGCCAAGGCCGTCCTCGCCGTCGAGGCGCAGATCCGCCGGGCCACCGGGCGCGGCGTACGCTTCCTCGCCCGCCACGAGGTCCTCGAAGTCCACCAGAGCGAGGGCCGCGTCACCGGCGTCCTCACCGACCAGGGCGAGATCCCCGCCGACATCGTCGTATGCTGCGCCGGCATCTGGGGCCCGAGGATCGCCCGCATGGTCGGCATGAACCTCCCGCTCACCCCGCTCGGCCACCAACTCGCCTGGACCGGCCCGGTACCGGCGCTCGCGGGCCAGACCGAGGAGGCCGTGCGCCCGATCCTGCGCCACCAGGACGCCGACCTCTACTACCGCGACCGCTTCGACGGCATCGGCATCGGCTACTACGGCCACCGCCCGATGCCCGTCTCCGCCGATGACATCCTCTCCGTGGACGCGGCCGACGAGATGCCGTCGGTCCTGAAGTTCACCGAGGACGACTTCGAGGACGCCTGGAGCGAGACGCGGGCCCTGCTCCCCGCGACGCGCGAGGCCAAGGTCGAGGAGGGCATCAACGGTCTGTTCTCCTTCACGACCGACGGCCAGCCGCTCCTCGGCGAGTCCCCGGACGTCAAGGGCTTCTGGGTCGCCGAGGCCGTCTGGGTCACCCACTCCGCCGGCGTCGGCCGGGCCATGGCCGAATGGCTGGTCGACGGCTACTGCTCGTCCTTCGATCTGCACGAGTGCGACGTCAACCGTTTCGAACCGCACCAGCTCGCCCCCGAGTACGTCCTGGCCCGCGACTGCCGGAACTTCGTCGAGGTCTACGACATCCTGCACCCGCTCCAGCCGTCGGGGGACCCGCGCCCGATCCGCACGAGCCCCTTCCACGCCCGCCAGCAGGACCTCGGCGCCTTCTTCCTGGAGGCGAACGGCTGGGAGCGCCCCCAGTGGTACGAGGCCAACGCGAGCCTGCTGGAAGGCCGTTCCATCCCGACCCCGAACGACTGGGCCGCGCGCTACTGGTCCCCGATCGTCGGCGCCGAGGCGCAGGCCACCCGCGAGACCGTCGCGATGTACGACATGACGGCGCTCAAGCGCCTTGAGGTCTCCGGCCCCGGTGCCGCCGCCTTCCTGGAGGGGCTGTCCACCGGCAAGATCGACAAGTCCGTCGGCTCCGTCACGTACACCCTCCTGCTGGACGAGAACGGCGGCATCCGCAGCGATGTCACCGTCGCCCGGCTGGCCCGCGACCTCTTCCAGGTCGGCGCCAACGGCAACCTGGACCTCGACTGGTTCACCCGCCACCTCCCCGCCGAGGGCACGGTCCAGGTCCGTGACATCACCCCGGGCACCTGCTGCGTCGGCCTGTGGGGCCCGCTCGCCCGCAAGGCCCTGCAGTCCCTCACCGACACGGACTTCTCCAACGACGGCCTGAAGTACTTCCGCGCCAAGCGCGCCCACATCGGCTCCGTCCCCGTCACCGCGATGCGCCTCTCGTACGTCGGTGAGCTCGGCTGGGAGCTGTACACCACCGCCGACCTGGGCCAGAAGCTGTGGGACACCCTGTGGCGGGCGGCCGAGCCGCTGGGCGGCATCATCGCAGGGCGCGGCGCCTTCAACAGCCTCCGCCTGGAGAAGGGGTACCGCTCCTTCGGCACGGACATGACCTACGAGCACGACCCCTACGAGGCCGGCGTCGGCTTCGCCGTCAAGCTCGACAAGGGCGACTTCATCGGCAAGGCGGCCCTTGAGCGACGTAAGACCGACGTACGACGCAAGCTGACCTGCCTCACCATCGACGACCCGCAGTCCGTCGTCATGGGCAAGGAGCCGGTGTACGTGGGTGACCGTGCCGTCGGTTACGTCACCAGCGCCGCCTACGGCTACACGATCGGCAAGGGCATCGCCTACGCCTGGCTCCCGGCGGAACTCGCCACCCCCGGTACCACCGTGCACATCGGGTACTTCGGCCGGCGCGTCGAGGCGGCCGTCGCCGAGGAGCCCCTGTTCGACCCGACCATGTCCCGCCTCCGCGGATAGTGCCCGGCGCCGACTCCGAGAGAAGGAGCACTGCCGGTCATCCGGACTCGGCCCCGGTCGCCGGGTGGCTCGCGCCGATGCCCGGGGGTGCAGGACCCATGAGGCGGGCCGTGCTGCTCGCCGAGGCCGCCGAGAGGAAGACGAACGCCGTATGAACGTGACGGCACCCGAGCACCCGCTGAATCATCACCCTTCAGAAGGCGGAGACGTCCGATGAGCTCCCATACCCCAGGCGCCGGCCTCCCGGACCACCCGGACTTCCTCTGGCGCACACCCGAGCCGAAGCGTTCGTACGACGTGGTGATCGTGGGCGGCGGCGGCCACGGCCTCGCCACCGCCCACTACCTGGCGAAGAACCACGGCATCACCAACGTCGCCGTGCTGGAGAAGGGATGGCTGGCGGGCGGCAACATGGCCCGCAACACCACGATCATCCGCTCCAACTACCTGTGGGACGAGAGCGCCGGCATCTACGAGCACGCGCTCAAGCTGTGGGAGGGACTCGGGGAGGAGCTCGACTACCCGATCCTCTTCTCCCAGCGCGGTGTGCTGAACCTCGCCCACAGCCTCCAGGACGTCCGCGACAGCGTGCGCCGCGTCGAGGCGAACCGCCTCAACGGCGTTGACGCGGAGTGGCTCGACGCGGACGGCGTCAAGGAAGTCTGCCCGATCGTCAACATCTCGCCGGACGTGCGCTATCCGGTCCTGGGCGCCACCTACCAGCCGCGCGCCGGCATCGCCAAGCACGACTACGTGGCGTGGGGCCTGGCCCGCTCGGCGGACGCGGCCGGCATCGACATCATCCAGAATTGCGAGGTCACCGGCCTGGACGTGGTCGGCAACCGCGTGGTCGGGGTCCGGACGAACCTCGGCCCCATCGCGGCGGGCAAGGTGGCACTCTGCTCGGCGGGCCACACCTCGGTCCTGGCCGCCATGGCCGGCATCGAACTCCCCGTCCAGAGCCATCCGTTGCAGGCGCTCGTGTCGGAGCTGCTGGAGCCGGTGCACCCGACGGTCGTCATGTCCAACGCGGTCCACGTGTACGTCAGCCAGGCACACAAGGGCGAGCTGGTGATGGGCGCGGGCATCGACTCGTACAACTCCTACACCCAGCGCGGTGCCTTCCACATCATCGAAGAACAGATGTCCGCGGCCCTGGAGCTCTTCCCCGTCTTCGCCCGCGCCCATGTGCTGCGCACCTGGGGCGGCATCGTGGACGTCAGCCCCGACGCATCGCCGATCATCGGGCTCAGCCCCGTCGACAATCTCTACCTCAACTGCGGCTGGGGCACGGGTGGCTTCAAGGCCACGCCGGGTGTGGGCTGGGTCTACGCCCACACCATCGCCCACGACACCCCGCACGCCCTCAACGCCCCCTTCTCGCTCGACCGTTTCACCACCGGCGCGCTCGTCGACGAGCACGGCGCCGCCGCGGTGGCCCACTAGGGAGCCCAACCATGCTGCTCATCCCCTGCCCGTGGTGCGGGCCCCGCGACGAGGCCGAGTTCCACTACGGCGGCCAGGCCCACGTGCCGTACCCCGAGGACCCGTCGGCCCTCACCGACCAGGAGTGGGCCCGCTACCTGTTCTTCCGCGACAACCCGAAGGGCCCCTTCGCCGAGCGCTGGAGCCACGCGGCGGGCTGCCGCAAATGGTTCAACGCGGTACGGGACACGGCCACGAACGAGATCCTGGCGGTGTACCGGGCGGGTGAGGAACGCCCGGCGACGCCTGAGCCCCGCCCGGTGCACTCAGCCTGTCCGTCTGCGGACAAGGCCCCTTCAGGGCCGACGGGGGTCCAGGGGGCGGAGCCCCTTCAGGACGGGACGGGTGCCGGCGGCGGGGGCGCCGCATCCATCAGCGGCTCCGCCGCGGTCCGGCCGTTCCGCCACCCCACCCGCGGCCGAATCCACCGCGACGTCCCCCTCACCTTCACCTTCGACGGCACCGACTACCAGGGCTACCGCGGCGACACCCTCGCCTCCGCCCTCCTCGCCAACGGCGTCATCGAGGCCGGCACCAGCATCAAGTTCGGCCGCCCCCGAGGCATCTTCTCGGCCGGTGTGGAGGAGCCCAACGCGGTCGTCCAGATCGAGACGCCCTTCCCCGAGCCGATGCTCCCCGCGACCACCGTCGAGCTCTACGACGGCCTGGTCGCGAGCAGCCTTCCCGGCCAGGGCCGCCTCGCCACCGAACCGGACCCCGCCCGCTACGACGCCGTACACGCCCACTGCGACCTGCTGGTCGTCGGCGCGGGACCGGCCGGCCTCGCCGCGGCGGCGGCCGCCGCCCTCAGCGGGGCCCGTGTCATCCTCGCCGACGAGCAACCGGAGCCGGGCGGCAGCCTCCTGGGCACGGCCGAACACCTCGACTGGGTGGCGGACGTCACCGGGCGGCTCGACAACGCCCCCGAGGTGCGCGTCCTGCGCCGCACCACCGTCTTCGGCCACTACGACGACAACCACCTCCTCGCCGTCGAACGCCGTACCAACCACCTCGGCGCCGACGCCCCCGAGCACGTCTCCCGCGAGCGCGTCTGGCGCATCCGGGCACGGCGTGTCGTCCTGGCCACCGGCGCCCACGAGCGCTCGCTGGCGTTCGCGGGCAACGACCGCCCCGGTGTGATGCTCGCCGCCTCGGCCCGCACCTACGTCAACCGCCACGGTGTGCTGCCCGGCCGCCACGCGGTCGTCCTCACCACCAACGACAGTGCCTACGCGGCAGCGCTGGACCTCACCGCGGCGGGCGTGGACATCGCGGCGATCGTCGACACCCGCCCCGCACCGGGAGAGTGGGCGGAGCGCGCTCGCCAGGCGGGCATCGAGGTGGTGGCCGGGCACGCCGTCACCGGCACGGAGGGCGACGCCCGGCTCACCGCGGTGAGCGTCGCCCCGTACGGAGACTCCGTGGGACAGCGGGAGTTCACGGCCGACCTGCTGCTGGTCTCCGGCGGCTGGAACCCGGTGGCCCACCTGTTCAGCCAGTCGGGCGGCACACTGCGGTACGACGAGGCACTGGGCTCCTTCGTGCCGGACACCTGCCGGCAGGCGGTCGAGGTCGTGGGCAGCGCGAGCGGCGTCCTGGATCCGGCCGAGGTCCTGGCCCAGGGCGCCGCCGCCGGTGCCCGCGCGATCGAGGCCGAGGGCTACACCCCGCGGGCGCCCCGCCTGCCGGCGGTGGCCGCACAGCCGCGGCGGACACCGGCGATGCACGTGTACGTCGTCCCCGGTGCTTCGGACGCCCCCCGCTTCGTCGACCTCCAACGCGACGTCACCGTCGACGACCTGGCCCGAGCGGCCGGCGCCGGTCTGCGCTCGGTCGAGCACACCAAGCGCTACACGACGGCGGGCACCGCCAACGACCAGGGCAAGACCTCCGGGGTCCTGGCCAGTGGCGTCGTCGCCGAACTGCTCGGCGTGGACATCTCCGCGCTCGGCACGACCACGTTCCGGCCGCCGTACACGCCGGTCTCCTTCGCGGCGCTCGCCGGCCGCGACCGCGGCGCCCTGAGCGACCCGGTCCGCACGACCGCCCTCCACGAGTGGCATGTCTCGCACGGAGCCCTCTTCGAGAACGTCGGCCAGTGGAAGCGCCCCTGGTACTACCCGCAGGACGGCGAGGACATGAAGGCCGCGGTCCTGCGCGAGTGCGCCGCCGCCCGCGACAGCGTCGCCTTCATGGACGCCTCCACGCTCGGCAAGATCGACGTACAGGGCCCGGACGCGGGTGTCTTCCTCGACCGGCTCTACACCAACATGATGAGCACCCTGAAGGTCGGCATGATCCGCTACGGCGTCCTGTGCCGCCCGGACGGCATGGTCTTCGACGACGGCACCGTCATCCGCCTCGCCCGGAACCGCTTCGTGGTCACCACCACGACCGGCAACGCGGCCGTCGTACTGGACTGGATGGAGGAGTGGCTGCAGACCGAGTGGCCCGGCCTGAAGGTCCACTGCACGTCCGTGACCGAACAGTGGGCCACCGTCGCCCTCGTCGGCCCCCGCTCCCGTGACGTTCTCGGCGCGCTGGCACCCCAACTGGCCGTGGCCAACGACGACTTCCCGTTCATGGCATGGCGGGAGACGGCCGTCGCGGGCATCGAGGCCAGGGTGTGCCGGATCAGCTTCTCCGGCGAACTCGCCTACGAGATCAACGTGTCCCCCTGGGAAGCGCTCACCCTGTGGCAGGCGCTGCGTGAGGCCGGTTCCCCGTACGGCATCACCCCGTACGGCACCGAGACCATGCATGTACTGCGCGCCGAGAAGGGCTACCCCATCATCGGTCAGGACACCGACGGCACCGTCACGCCGCAGGACCTCGGCATGAACTGGGTGGTGTCGAAGAAGAAGCCCGACTTCATCGGCAAGCGCTCCTACGCCCGTGCCGACAGCGTCCGCCCCGACCGCAAGCACTTGGTCGGCCTTCTCCCCGAGGACCCGGGCACCTTCCTTCCCGAAGGCACCCACCTGGTCGCCGACAGCGAACTGCCCGCGCCGCCCGTCCCGATGCTCGGCCACGTCACCTCCAGCTACCGCAGTGCCGCCCTCGGCCGGACCTTCGCGCTCGCCCTGATCAAGGGCGGCCGGGACCGCATCGGCGAGCGGCTGTACGCCTCCGTCGGCGAGCGGCTGGTCCCGGTGACCGTCGCAAGCCCCGTCCTCTACGACCCCGAGGGAGCCCGTCGCGATGGCTGACACCGCTCTGACCGCCCCGCCCCGCAGCCCCTTGTCTCAGGTCACGGACCGCCTGGCCGCCGTGACCCGCGCCTCAGGGGGCGCGATCCGGCTGGCCGAACTTCCCTTCCTGGCTCAGATCAACGTGCGCCTCGACGCCAAGGGAGCGGCGGCGGACGCCCTCGGGCTCGCGCTGGGCCTGCAACTGCCCCTCGAACCCAACACCGTCGTACGTGCCCGGGACCTGACCGTGCTGTGGCTCGGCCCGGACGAATGGCTGCTGGTCGGCACGCCCGGCAGTGAACGGGACCTGGAGAGCCGTATCCGGGAGGCGGCGGGAGACGAGCCCGTCTCCGTCACCGACGTCTCCGCCCAGCGCACCACGCTCCTCGTGACGGGTCCCCGCGCCCCCGATCTGCTGGCGCACGGCTGCGCGCTGGATCTGCATCCGAGGGCCTTCGGCTCCGGCCGTTGCGCCCAGACGACGCTGGGCCGCACACAGGTCGTCCTGGTCTCCAGGAACGAACCCAGGGCCGGGTTCTGGGTACTGGTCCGTTCGTCCTTCGCCGGCTATCTGGCGGACTGGTTGCTGGACGCGGCGACGGAGTACGTCTGAGCGACCTCGGCGGGGTTGCCCCCGTCGCCCTTGCCCGTGACCTTGCGGCACGTCCCTCAATCCCCCGGAGCATGGCGCGGCCATCAGCGTCTTCGACCTGTTCTCCATCGGCATCGGCCCGTCCGGCTTCGTATCGCGGCAGGCTGTGCACGGCCTGCGTCGCGGGGGACGTTCGGCACCGTGGCTCGGGCACTTCTCACGGAGCGGTCACCCTCGGTTACTATGCTCACTTCATGCTGGAGGCCGGGAGCAAGGGGCGCACCGTCATGTGACGGGATGTTCGGGAAGCAGGGAGGCCGGCGTGCCCGTCGGAACTCCCCAGATTCTCCTCAGGGCCGACGCCGCAGATTTCCTGGAGCGGGCACGTCTGGAGCTGATCGTGGAGTGTAAGGCTAATGACTCGGGTGGCCTGGGAAAATGCTGACTGAGGTCGCTGTGACCCGCTACATCACGCCGTTGCGCGAGGGCGGCTCGCTGCCCGGACTCGTCGAGGCCGACGACCTCGGGACGTACGTCATGAAGTTCACCGGCGCCGGACAGGGGCGCAAGACGCTCGTCGCGGAGGTCGTCTGCGGTGAACTCGCCCGCCGACTCGGCCTGCGGGTGCCCGGTCTGGTCACGATCGGCCTCGACCCGGTCCTCGGGCTCGGCGAACCGGACCAGGAGGTCCAGGACCTGCTGAAGTCGAGCGGCGGCCCGAACCTCGGGATGGACTTCCTCCCGCGCGCCATCGGCTTCGACCCCCTCGCTTTCGAGGTGAGCGCCGCGGAAGCCGGCCGGATCGTCTGGTTCGACGCCCTCGTCAACAACGTCGACCGCTCCTGGCGCAACCCCAACCTGCTGATGTGGCACGGCGATCTGTGGCTCATCGACCACGGCGCCACGATGATCTGGCACCACCACTGGCCCGGAGCCGAGACCTCCGCCGCCAAGCCGTACGACATCTCCGACCACGCGCTCGCCCCCTTCCGCCCCGACATCGCCTCGGCCGCCGCCGAACTGGCCCCGCTGGTGACCGAGGAGCTGCTCGCCGAGGTCACGGCCGAGATCCCCGAAGCCTGGCTGGCCGGCGAACCGGGCTTCGACACGGTCGACGCGCTGCGGCGCGCCTACGCACGGCCGCTGCTGGCACGCGCCGCCGTCATCCACGAGCGGATCAAGGGCCTCGACGGCACCGGGAGGGACAAGTGAACGAGCGGAACGTCTTCGAATACGCGCTGCTGCGCGTGGTGCCGCGGGTCGAGCGCGGCGAGTGCTTCAACGCGGGCGTGCTGGTGTACTGCCGCGCCCACTCCTTCGTCGCCGCCCGCACCCATCTGGACGAGAGCAAGCTGTTCGCACTCGACCCGGACGCGGACGTGCCGGGCGTACGGGCCGCGCTGCGCGCCGTCGAGGGAGTCTGCGCCGGTGGAGAAGCCGCTGGTCAGGCGGCGGGTGACGATGCCGGGCGGCGTTTTCGCTGGCTGATCGCGCCGCGTTCGACGGTGGTCCAGCCGGGGCCCGTGCACACCGGCCTGACGGCCGATCCCGCGGCCGAGACCGAGCGGTTGCTCCAGCTCCTGGTCAGGTAATGGATCACATGCGCGCGGTGCGCCGTTGACACCGGGTGCCAGGGCTTCTAGCGTCACGTCTGCTGAAGGTACTAAGCGGTCGCTCACCGGACGGGCGTACCGTATGAGCCGCGGGCCTTCCGGGACCCCCGAAGACTCCGCAAGGTTGTCGAGACAGCTTGGCCGGGCTTGAGCCGGCTTTTCCAAGGGCGAGGAGAACCAGCAATGTCCACCACTGAGCAGCGCGTCGCCGTAGTCACCGGTGCCGCGCGCGGCATCGGTGCCGCGACCGCCGTACGACTGGCCGCGGAGGGCCGCGCCGTCGCGGTGATCGACCTCGACGAGGCCGCGTGCAAGGACACCGTCGAGAAGATCACGGCCGCCGGCGGCAAGGCTCTCGCGGTCGGCTGCGACGTCTCCGACGAGGCCCAGGTGGAGGCCGCCGTCGCGCGGATCGCCGAGGAGCTCGGCGCGCCGACCATCCTGGTGAACAACGCGGGTGTCCTCCGTGACAACCTGCTGTTCAAGATGAGCGCGTCCGACTGGGACACCGTCATGAACGTGCACCTGCGCGGCGCCTTCCTGATGGCGAAGGCCGTCCAGAAGTACATGGTCGAGGCCAAGTTCGGCCGCATCGTCAACCTGTCGTCCTCGTCGGCGCTGGGCAACCGCGGCCAGGCCAACTACTCCACCGCCAAGGCCGGTCTCCAGGGCCTCACCAAGACCCTGGCCATCGAGCTCGGCAAGTTCGGTGTGACCGCGAACGCCGTGGCGCCCGGCTTCATCGTCACCGACATGACCGCCGCCACCGCCGCCCGCGTCGGGATGGACTTCGACGACTTCCAGGCCGCCGCCGCGACCCAGATCCCCGTGCAGCGCGTCGGCAACCCCGACGACATCGCCAACTCCATCGCCTTCTTCACCGGCGAGGCCGCCGGATTCGTCTCGGGCCAGGTGCTGTACGTGGCCGGCGGACCGCTCAACTAGACGCAGGGGAGACGCACATGACCACGCTTCCCGAACTCTCGGGCAACGTCGCGCTCATCACGGGCGCGAGCCGCGGCATCGGCTACGGCATCGCGGAGGCCCTGATCGCCCGCGGCGACCGGGTCTGCATCACGGGCCGCAACGAGGACGCCCTCAAGGAGGCCGTCGAGACGCTCGGCGCCGACCGCGTCATCGCCGTGGCCGGCAAGGCCCACGACGAGGCCCACCAGGCCGTCGCCGTCGAGCGCACCATGGAGGCGTTCGGCCGCGTCGACTTCCTGGTCAACAACGCCGGTACGAACCCGGTGTTCGGGCCGATCGCCGAACTGGACCTCAACGTGGCGCGGAAGGTCTTCGAGACCAACGTCGTCTCGGCGCTCGGCTTCGCCCAGCAGACCTGGAAGGCCTGGCAGGGCGAGAACGGCGGCGCGATCGTCAACATCGCCTCGGTCGCCGGCCTCGCGCCCTCGCCGTTCATCGGCGCGTACGGCATCAGCAAGGCCGCGATGATCAACCTGACCGTGCAGCTCGCGCACGAGTTCGCGCCCAAGGTCCGGGTCAACGCCATCGCGCCCGCCGTGGTGAAGACGAAATTTGCGGCCGCACTCTACGAGGGCCGCGAGGCGGAGGCCGCCGCGGCCTACCCGCTCGGCCGGCTCGGCGTGCCCTCCGACATCGGCGGCGCCGCCGCCTTCCTCACCTCGCAGCAGTCGGACTGGGTCACCGGTCAGACGCTCGTGGTCGACGGCGGGATGTTCCTCAACGCCGGAGTCGAGTGACAGCCGAGTGACACCAGGACCGGGGGGGGGGGGGGGTGCCCCGGGCCGCCCGGCGGACCCGCGGGGAAGTTACTTAGTGAGAAGAAATATTAAAAACAGACCGTCGGGGACTCGCGAGGTGGG
>NZ_JBHYXD010000056.1:0-49928 GCF_042751995.1 Streptomyces sp. NPDC059371
GGGCTCCGCGCGGCTCGCCGGGCCGGGCGCCGGGCCGGACGCGGCCGTCCGGGGCGGATCGCCGGGGACGCCGGGGTACGGTCCCGACCCCGACGGATTCCTGGGACCGGTGAACTCCGCGCGCGCCGCGGCCGGCTCCCCGCCCGTCCGCCTCGACGCCCGGCTGACCACCGCCGCACGGAGCCACGCCGGCGCCATGGCCGCCCGCGGGATGCTGGCCTCGGAAGTCCCCGACGGCGTCTTCGTCCACCAGCGCGTCATCTCGGCCGGCTACTCCTACCTCACCATCGGCGAACATCTGGTCTCCGGCCCGCGCACCCCGCACGAGTTCGTCGAGTACTGCCTCTCCGCCGCGCAGTCACGGCGCACGCTGTGCGATCCCGCCTTCGCCGACGCGGGGCTGGCCCACGTCCCCGACGCCCGCACGGGCGACCTGTACTGGACGGCGCTGTGGGCCCTGCCGTTCAGCCCTGCGGGCCTGGACCGGACGGCGCGCGAGGTCGTCGCCCTCACCAACACCGAGCGGGCCTCGGCCGGACTGCCGCCCCTCACCGCCGACGCGACGCTCACCGCCGCGGCCCAGGCCCACAGCGCCGACATGGTGGCCCGCGACTTCTACGCGCACACCTCCCCCGAGGGCGGCAGGCCCTGGGACCGCGCCGCCGCCGCGGGCTCCACCCACCGCGCCATCGGCGAGAACATCGCCTGCGGACAGCGCTCCCCCGCCGAAGTGGTCCAGGGCTGGATGGACAGCCCCGGACACCGCGCCAACATCCTCAAGCGGGACTTCACCCACATAGGCATCGGCCTGGCCGGCGGCGGCAGGGCGGGCACGTACTGGACCCAGCTCTTCGGCGGCTGAGCCGGCGTCAGCCCCGGCCGCGCGGACCGGGCACGCCCGGCACGCGGCCTCTTTCCGCCAATTCGCCGATTCCACCTCGCCGTTTCCGCTTCATCCCCATGGCGATGCAACCCGCGCGCCCCGTCAGCGCGTACAGATGGTGCCGTCGCCCGCATCCGCGGCGCGGCCGGGGCCGGGACGTCGGACCGGCAGATGGCACTCGGGAGAAGCAGATGGTCTCAGCAACGGCGGTTACGGGGACGGCGCTGGGCGCGGTCGTGGCATCCCTGCTGGCGGGTCCGGCACAGGCCGTGACGCCCGCGGACGCGCACGACGCCGGCGGCGAGCGGAGCGCGGTGGCCGCCGCCGCGGCGCCCGACGACGCGGGCCTGCGGGCGATCCTGCGGACGGCACGCAGCCAGGGAGCACCGGGCGCGATGGCGAGAATCGACGACAACGGCACGGTGCACCGGCTGGTCGAGGGGGTCGACGACCGGGCCACCGGACGGACCATCAGCACGAACGACCGGTTCCGCGTCGGCAGCGTCACCAAGACGTTCTCCGCCGTGGTGCTGCTCCAGCTCGTCGACGAGGGCAGGCTGAAGCTCGACAAGCCGGTGAACACGTATCTGCCGGGCCTGCTGCCCGACGACAGGATCACCGTGCGGCACGTGCTGAGCCATCGCAGCGGTCTGTACGACTACACCAACGACATGTTCGCCCGTTCCGTCTCCGGCTTCGAGGCCGTCCGCAACAAGGTGTTCGGCTACCGGGACCTGGTGCGGCTGTCGCTGCAGAAGCCGCGCACCAACGCGCCGGGCGCCGCCTACTCGTACTCGAACACCAACTTCGTCGTCGCGGGCATGCTGATCGAGAAGCTGACCGGGCACACCGTCGCCACCGAGTACCAGAAGCGCATCTTCACCCCGCTGAACCTGGCCGACACCTTCTACGTCCACCCCTCCACCGCGATCCCGGGCCGGCACGCCCAGGGCTACCTCACCTCGGACACGGCCGGGGCGGCCCTGGTGAACTCCACCAAGCAGACGGCCTCCTGGGCACAGAGCGCGGGCGCCATCATCTCCACGCCGCACGACCTGGACGTCTTCTTCTCCGCACTGCTGCGCGGCAAGCTCATGTCCGCCGCCCAGCTCACCCAGATGACGAAGTGGACCCGGGTCAACAGCACCACGTCCTACGGCCTCGGGCTGCGCCGCCGCGAGCTGTCGTGCGGGATCTCCGTGTACGGGCACACCGGCACCGTGCAGGGCTACTACACGTACGCCTTCACCACGAAGGACGGCAAGCGCAGTCTCACCGCCTTGGCCAACACCTCGAACAACACAACCGTGCTCAACACCATGTACCGCGCCCTGGAGCCCGCGTTCTGCGGCACGTCCGCGGCCAGGGCGTCCGCACGCGTGGCCGTACCCGGCGCGGCGCCCGCGGAGCGGTACGAGGACATCGCGCCCTCCGTCATCCGCGACTGACCCGCCGACGGCCCGCGCCGCGTCTCACTCCCGGGAGTTCGGCCGCCGGTGCGGCGGCTGGTCGGGGGCGGGGCGCAGCCTCGGCGCCGGGATCGGCAGGCTGCGGGGCTTGTCGGCGTCGACGGTGACGGGCTCGCGGTGGTGGCTGATCTCCAGCGGGTCACCGGACGCGAGCGTGTAGGTGGCGGCGTCCTGCCCGATCTCCACGCGCAGCCGGCGGCCGAGCACCTCCAGGGAGAAGGCGAGGCGGCTGAGGCGTTCCGGCAGCCGGGGCGCGAAGTCCAGGGTGTCCCCGTGGTGGCGCAGCCCGCCGAAGCCGGCGACCAGGGCCGTCCAGGTCCCGGCGAGCGAGGCGATGTGCAGTCCGTCGCGGGTGTTGTGCTCAAGGTCCTCCAGATCCATCAGCGCGGCCTCGACCAGGTAGTCGTAGGCGAGACCGGGATGGCCGGTCTCGGCGGCCATCACGGCCTGGCAGCAGGCCGACAGGGAGGAGTCGCGGACGGTGAGGGGTTCGTAGTACGCGAAGTTGCGGGCCTTGTGCTCGTCGTCGAAGAAGGGGCTGCACTTGTAGAGGGCGAGCACCAGGTCGGCCTGTTTGACGACCTGCTTGCGGTAGATGTCGAAGTAGGGGAAGTGCAGCATCAGCGGGTACTGGTCGGGGCGGGTGGCGGTGAAGTCCCAGCGCTGGTAGCGGGTGAATCCGGCGTGCTGCTCGTGGACGCCCAGTTCGTGGTTGTACGGGATGTGCATGGCCTCGGCCGCGTCGCGCCAGGCCGCGCTCTCCTCCTCGTCGACGCCGAGCTCCGCCGCCCGCCGCGGGTACCGCTCGACGGCGTCGGCGGCGGCCAGGAGGTTCGCGCGGGCCATCAGGTTGGTGTACGTGTTGTCGTCGGCGACGGCGCTGTACTCGTCGGGCCCCGTCACCCCGTCGATGTGGAACCTCCCCTGGTGGTCGTGGTGTCCCAGGGAGCGCCACAGCCGTGCCGTCTCGGTCAGCAGCTCGACGCCGGTGTCGCGTTCGAAGCGTGTGTCGCCCGTGGCGGCGGTGTAGCGGACGACCGCGTCGGCGATGTCGGCGTTCACATGGAAGGCGGCGGTGCCCGCCGGCCAGTACGCCGAACCCTCCGATCCCGCTATGGTCCGCCAGGGGAACGCGGCCCCGCGCAGCCCGAGTTGGGTGGCCCGTTCGCGTGCGGCCTCAAGGGTGTTCTGGCGCCAGCGCAGCGCCTCGGCGACGGCGCCCGGCGAGGTGTAGGTGAGCAGCGGCAGGACGAAGGTCTCGGTGTCCCAGAAGGCGTGGCCGTCGTAGCCGGAGCCGGTGAGGCCCTTGGCGGGGATGGCGCGCTGTTCGGCGCGGGCGCCGGCCTGGAGCACATGGAAGAGGGCGAAGCGGACGGCCTGCTGGATCTGCTCGTCGCCGTCCACCTCGACGTCGGCGCGCGCCCAGAAGTCGTCGAGGTAAGCGCGCTGTTCGTCGACGAGCCGCTGCCAGCCGGTGTGCCGGGCGGCGGCGAGGGCCGCGTCGGCCTGGTCGCGCAGAGCGGGCAGGGAGCGGTTGCCGGACCAGCCGTAGGAGACGAGCTTCTCCAGGCGCAGGGTGCTGCCCGGCTCCAGGACGGAGGTGACCGTCAGGCGGGCGACGTCGTCGCTGCTCTCGCCGCTCAGGGTGGTCCCCTCCGGGCCCCTGACCGTGTGGTCCGCGGCCGCCGCGACCCGCAGGGCGCTGCGCCGGGTGCGGTGCACGAGCCGCAGCCGGCCGCCCGCCGCGAAGTGCTCCTCCGCCTCCAGCGGCGACTGAAGGGCGATCGCCGCGCGCGGATCGCCGTCGCCGCCCGGCAGTTGCTCGTTGGCGACCAGCTCCGACTGGACGACCACCCTGATCCGGCCGTCGACGGCCTCCACCTCGTAGGCGACGGCCCCGATCGCCCGCTGGGTGAAGGAGACGAGCCGGGTGGAGCGCACGCGGACCGTGGAGCCGGCCGGTGAGGTCCACTCGCAGGTGCGGGTGAGCAGCCCGGTGCGCAGGTCGAGGACGCGCTCGTGGGAACGCAGCCGTCCGTAGCGCAGGTCGAACGGCTCGTCGTCGACGAGCAGCCGGACGATCTTGCCGTTGGTGACGTTGATGACGGTCTGCCCCGACTCCGGATAGCCGTAGCCCGCCTCGGCGTAGGGCAGCGGGTGTGTCTCGTGGACGCCGCCCAGGTAGGAGCCGGGCAGACCGTGGGGTTCGCCCTCGTCGAGGTTGCCGCGCCAGCCGATGTGGCCGTTGGCGAGGGCGAAGACGGACTCGCTCTGCGGCAGCAGTCCGAGGTGCAGCTCGCTCTCGCGCAGGGCCCAGGGCTCGACTCCGTACGAGGAATGAGTGATCACGGGCGCTCCCCCAGTTCGTCCAGATCCCGTACGACGATGTCGGCGCCGTGGGCACGCAGGGCGGCGCCCTGGCCCACGCGGTCCACGCCGACGACGTACCCGAAGTGGCCCGAGCGGCCCGCGTCCATGCCGGCGAGGGCGTCCTCGAAGACGGCCGCCTCGGACGGCGTGACGCCGAGGTCCTTCGCGGCGGCCAGGAAGGTGTCGGGGCGCGGCTTGCCCGGCAGCCGCCGTTCGGCGGCGACGACACCGTCGACGCGTACGTCGAAGAGGTCCTCCGCCCCCACCGAGCGCAGGACGTCACGGCAGTTGGCGCTGGAGGAGACGACGGCGGTGCGCAGGCCGTGCGCCCGGACCGCCTCGATGTAGCGAAGGGTGCCGTCGTAGGCCTCGACCCCGTCGGTGCGGATCATGTCGAGAAGCAGGGCGTTCTTGCGGTTGCCGAGTCCGTGGACGGTGGCCCTGTCCGGCGGGTCGTCGGGGGTTCCCTCGGGGAGTTGGATGCCGCGTGAGGCGAGGAAGGACCGTACGCCGTCGGCGCGTGGCAGGCCGTCCACGTGGGCGGCGTAGTCGGCGTCGTCGAAGGGACGGAAGCCGTCGCCCTCGCGTTCTCGCAGGAAGTCGTCGAACGTCCGCTTCCAGGCGGCCGCGTGGACCACCGCGGTTCTGGTGATGACGCCGTCGAGGTCGAAGAGGCAGGCCAGGATCTGTTTCGGCAGGCCGAGCTCAGTCATACGAGGAGTCTGCCCCCGGGATCGGTCTCCACCGGGTGGCGAGCGCCACATCACCGCCCTGGCTCAGGGACCGTCGTCGATACTGGAGGGCATGGAGATCGCTGCCCCCACGCCCGGGTCCGGGCTCGTATGACCGAGGCGGGTCCGTCCTTCGGTGAACTGGTGGAGCGGGCCGCCGCGCTCGTACGGCCCGGCCGGCGCGCCCTTCTCGGGATCGCCGGCAGTCCCGGGGCGGGCAAGACGACGCTCGCCGAGCGGCTGGTCGGACGGCTCGGCGAGATCGCGCCCTTCCCCGTCGCCCACGTACCGATGGACGGGTTCCATCTCGCGGACGCCGAGCTGGACCGGCTGGGGCGCCGGGGCCGCAAGGGGGCTCCGGACACGTTCGACGCGGCGGGGTACGCGGCGCTGCTGCGCAGGCTGCGCGAGGACGAGGAGGAGCTCGTCTACGCGCCCGGATTCGAGCGGGTCCTCGAACAGCCTCTGGCGGGAGCCCTCGCGGTTCCCCGGGCGGCCCGCCTGATCGTCACCGAGGGGAACTACCTGCTGCTGCGCGAGGAGGCCTGGGAGCGGGCCCGTGCGCAGCTCGACGAGGTGTGGTTCTGCGAGCTCGACGAGGCGGACCGCGTCCGGCGGCTGGTCGCGCGCCACGAGGAGTTCGGGAAGGACCACGACACGGCGGTGGCGTGGGTGCTGGGGACGGATCAGCGCAACGCCGAGCTGGTGGCCGCGACCCGGGCCCGCGCCGACGTCGTCGTCGGACCGGCGGTCGTCGGAACGGGCGCGGGCGGACCGGCCGGTCAGTGAGGCCGGATCCCGGCTTCGGGCTCCCCGTGCGTGTCGCCCCGCGGATCGCCGATCCAGGCGGTGAACTCCTCGGTGCGGATGACCGGCCGGGCCGCCGAGCCGGCGAACGTGGGGGCGTAGGGGCCGCCGGGTCCGTAGCGGACGGCGAAGACGTGCAGGTCGTCCGGGCCGCCCGGGGCGGGGTCCGCTTCGAGGGCCGTGGAGGAGACGAGGTGGCGCCAGCCCTCGTCCGGGTTGCCGTGGACGCGCGGGTCGGCGGCGAGCGCGAAGGCCGCCTGCTCCTGCGTGCTGTCCGACCGTGTGTCGAAGTGGTCCGCGCCCGCCGAGCGGGGGTGCGTCAGCCGCAGGCCGCCGGCGGACATCACACGTGCCTCGGCGGTCCGGCGCACCCGCTCCCCGTCGTCCGCGGCGTACGGCAGCCCGGCGAGCAGATACGGGCTGCCCGGCAGGCGTTCCAGGCGACCGTCGTCCACAGCCGGGTGCCGTCGGTGACGTACAGGGACCGGACGTGGCGCAGGACGTGGTCGGGGCCGACGACGGGCTTGGTGACGAGTTTGGCGGTCAGCGGACCGGCGCGCAGATCACGGACGCGGACCTCGCCGACGGGACGGCAGTACAGGAAGCCCTCGGCGACCGGGCCGAAGCCGTGCTGCCGGTTCACCGCGGCGGGCAGGCAGTACGTGCCGTCGGCCTCCACCAGAGCGGGCGTCATCCGGTCGTCGAAGGCCACCGAGACGGTGCCCGAACGGAGTTGGTGCCGTACCGGGCCCTTCGAGGGGAGGCGGTGCCAGGGTGAGCGGTCCTGGATCTGCCAGACAAGCATGAACGCGAAGTGGCCGTCGACGCCGCCGTCTCGGTGGGCCGCGTGCCGGCCCCAGCGGGTGTCGCCGCGGTAGCGGCCGAGGTCGGCGCCGACGCGACGGCCGAAGTAGCGCAGCCCGAGGGCGGCCTCGAAACCGCAGTGCTGCTCGCTGTACCGGGGGCCTCCCACGTCGAACCCGCCGACGGTCAGCCGTGCGTCGATGTACCGGGCGAGCGTCTCGCCGTCCTCGGCGAACACGTCCTCGCCGCTGACGCGGTGGGCCTGCGCGAGGAAGGACAGGGAGATGGGCCCGTAGTTGTTGTCGTACGCGCCGCGGTGCTCGGGCGGCAGAAGGGCGCCCCGGTCCCGTACGCGGTGGGCGCGGATCTCCTCCTCGTACAGCCGCATGGCCCGTGCGCGCACGGATTCGGCCTGGCCGGCGGGGAGTTGCCCGGCGAGCATCAGGCCGCCGACGACACAGGCGATCGCCTGGTTGCCGGCCTCCTGCGGGTTGAAGAAGGTCACCTCGGTCAGCCGGCGCCAGTAGCCGTGGGCCAACTCGACCAGTTCGCCGCGCTGTTCGGCGTCGAGGATGCCGTCCCCGGCGTCCAGGACGTTCAGCGCCTGGAGCAGCGCCCACACCGTACTGGGCCAGTCCCCCAGCGGATGCGCGCCCGCCTTCAGTACGTAACGGGCGTACGGCTCGCCCGAGTCGCGGCGGCGCAGGTTCGGATAGCCGGGGTTGTCCTCGGTGGGGACGCGTTCGCGCAGGTGGAAAGCGAGGCTGCGGCGGACGGCCTCGGGCAGCCGGGCGTCCCCGGAGCGCTGCCAGGCGAGGGCCAGCAGGGAGGTGATCCCCAGCGCGGTGTCCCCGATGTCCTCGCGGGCGGCGGGGTGTTCGAGGTTCCCCTCGGGCGTGATCCGGGCGAGCGCCTGCTCGGCGACGGCGGCGAGGACGGCGTCGTAGGCGGCCGGATCGTCCGGGAGGTCGTGCAACGCGCCCCGCTGGTAGGGAAGATGCACGGCAGATCAGCCCCTCGCGCCGGAGGTCGCCCCGTCGCGGCCAGGATCGCGCGGACGCCGGGTGGGCGGGTGAGCGCGAGCGGGAGCGGGGGTGTCGGCCTCACGAACAACGCGGTCTCCGGGAACGGGGCGTCCGCCTCACGGGCGTCGCGATGTCCCGTAGGACGGCGGGGAGGGGGTGGCCGGGGCGGAGGGAGCGACCGTCACCGCGCCGGCCGCCCCGGCCGTCTCAGGGGGCCGCCGTCCTGGATTCCAGGTCGGCCCGGGTGTCGTTGCCGTAGACACCGGACTCGTCGCCCCGGATGCCGTACCAGAGCTGGAAGCGGGCCACGGCCGCCGTGAGCGCGCCGTCGTAGGTGCCGCTGGTGCTGCCGTGGTCGTACACGTCCGGGATGCGGAGCAGGCGCTGCTGAAGGGCCGTCACCTCGGGTCCGCTGTCACCCTGGCGGAGCGTGCCGGCGCCGTCCGGGTCGGCGGCACGGTCGGCCGGTGCCGTCGGGGAGTGTCCCCCGGCCGCCCCGGACGCGTCGCCCTGAGCCCCTCCCGGCACCAGGAGGGCGAGGGCGAAGCCGGTCAGACCCGCCGCCGTGACGGCGAGCGCGATCGCGGCACGGCGCAGACCCGTACCGCGCGCCGGTCCGTGGGCGCCTCCGGGCCTCTTCTCGTGAGGGCGTACGTCACCGGCGGGTGTTCCCTCGGCCGCCTGGGCCCCGTACGCCGGCGGAGTGTCGGCGGTGTAGTCCTCGCCTCCCGGGACCGGGGGCAGTTCCTCGGTCTCGTCCTCCTCCAGGACGGGCAGGAGCCGTACGAGGGGCGTCGGCGCGGAGACCGGCGCGAAGCCGTCGTCCGCGTCGTCGGTCATCCCCTCCTTCTCCCGTACCTGCCTGAGCAGCTCCGCCAGGGACTCGGAGCGGCGGCGGCGCTCGATGTGCGTGGGTTCGATCACGGAGCGCCCGGTGGACCCCCCGCGTTCGGGCCGTGTCGACACACTGCTCTCCTTCCGTGCACGCGGTCTCCCGCCGTCCCTGTGCAGTGATACGCGGGCGCGGGCCGGGACGTTCACCGCGCAGCGCACCCCGGTGATCACCTCCGGCCCCGCCTCTTGGCCGATTCATGAACCGAATTGGCCTACCCATGAACCGAGTTGGCGGAAGGTTGACCCGTTCCCTGGAGATCGCTGACGGATGCGTCAATATCGTCGGCCGCATGCCCCCACAACCTCCGAGATCACCGGCGTTGCCGGTCCTCCCCTATCGCAAGCCCACACGGGACCGGGACTACTGGGTCTTCGACGATGTGCTTCCCGACCCGGACGCCGTACGGGCCCGGTGCGTCGGCCGGGACGACTGGGCCAAGGGCTACCCGTACACCTCGGAGAGCTGGCCGGGCCTGCGGACGATGCCGGGGCTGGAGCCCGGCGAACTGGCCCGCGTGGAAGGGTTGGTGAGGAAGGCCACCGGCGCCCCGAAGCTGTGGCAGCAGTCGACCCCGTCGGGTGCCACGCTCAACCACAACTGCGTCCAGGTCGTCGGCAAGGACGAGGGCGAGCCCCGCCCCCACACGGATTCCCGCGCCCTGTGCCGTTACGCGGCGGTGCTCTATCTGAACCCGAACGTCCCCAAGGACTGCGGAACGGCCTTCTTCCGGCAGGCTCTGCCCGGCGGCCGGCTAGGCGGCAATGTCGTCGTCGCACCGCACAGCAATCTGGTCGAGGCCCTCGGTACGCGTTTCGTCCCGCCGGACTCCTTCGTCGAGGACATCCGCGTCCCGCACCGCTACAACCGGCTGCTCCTCTACAACGCCAACCTCATGCACAGCGCCACCGGCTACTGCGGGACCACCATGGAGGACAAACGGATGACCGCCGTCTTCTTCTGGATGGCGTGAGCCGGACCGGCCCCGGCCGAATCCCGGGACGGATGGTTGAAGCGCCTTCAATTACCAGGCGAAAACCGGACATTCCCAGGCGGTAGAGGGATGACATCCGCGTCAAGTTCTGGTGGCCGGGAGGTGTGCTCGTCATGATGGGCGCATGACCTTGGCCTCCAGAGCCATGACGCGGCTGGCGAGCTGGCCGGACCTCGCGGAGTCCCTGCCGAGTTGCGGCACGGGGCGAGCACTGTGCGCGGCGCAGTGCGAGATCGTCCATTTCCATTCCGAACACGACGTCGACCTGCACCTCACCGACCGGGCCATCCGGCGCTTCGAGGACCACCTCAAGACCTCGACGGCCATCCGCGTGGTGCCCGGCTCCCGCTGGGTGACCATCCACCTCGAGGTCGACTCGGACATCGACCTCCTGCTGACCCTCGTGAGCGTCGCCCTTCAGGCCCACCTCAAAGGACACCTGGCGGGCGACGACATATTCTCGGCGACCTGCAACGACCGCTGACCGGTACACCGACAGACCTGGACCGACGGGCTGGGCCGGCAGGAACGCATCGAGCCTCGACACTCGTGCGGGAACGAGTGCCGAGGCTCTTCGCACCGCGTCATCCGGGGGCGATGACGCGGCGGGCCATGGCTCGACCTCATAGTCGATCACTGCTTTTGGGCTGTCAACTTCGGCCTCCGCAAGCGGAGTTCACCAGCGACCACATATCAGCCACATAGGGAACGTCACACTCCGAAGAGTGCCCCGGGCCGCCCGGGGCCGACCCGGTGCGTGCGCCGGGTGAGAACGGCCAGGGAACTCAGTCCCCCCTGAGAGTGCACCGAGTGCCACCACCTCGGCTTCGATGCTAGTTTCCGACCATGAACGAGGCACCGGGGCGCCGGGAACCCGCCGACGCGACCACCGTCAAACCGCCGATGCGGGACGCCCTGGTGGGAGCCGCTTTCCAGCTCTTCCTGGAACGCGGCTACGAGGAGACCACCATCGACGACATCGTGGCCCTCGCCGGAGTCGGACGGCGTTCGTTCTTCCGCTACTTCCCGTCCAAGGAGGACGTGGTCTTCCCCGACCACGAGCGCTGCCTGGCCGACATGACGGCGTTCCTCGGCGAGGACGCCGGCACCCAGGACCCGGTGCAGCGCGTCTGCGACGCCGCCCGGCTGGTGCTGCGCATGTACGCGGAGAACCCGACGTTCTCCGTCCAGCGCTACCGCCTCACCAAGAAGGTGCCCGGCCTGCGCGCGTACGAACTGTCGGTCGTCTGGCGTTACGAGCGCGCCCTCGCGGAGTATCTGCGCGGCCTGTCCGCCGGGGCCCGCGCGGACACGCTGCGCGCCGACGTCGTCGCCGCCGCGGTGGTCGCCGCGCACAACAACGCCCTGCGCTCCTGGCTGCGTTCGGACGGAACCGGGGACGCCGAGGTGGCGGTCGACAAGGCTCTCGGCTACGTGCAGAGCACGTTCGGAGCCACGCCCGCCGAGCCGGCACGCGAGGAAGCGGCGGAAGCGGCGGAAGCAGCGGGGGCGGAGGACGTGGTGGTTGTCGTATCGCGTCGCGGGGCGCCCATGTGGCGCGTGGTGCAGGAGATCGAATCGGCCTTCGCGCGGGACTGAGCGCGGGCCGCCTCCGGCGACTTTCTTTCATTTTGAGGGTACGGAGTGCCTTTACGAGTGGCACTCAGTGCCATAACCTGTGCTCGTGCACGGTGTTCCGCGCACATCAGATTCCGGCCGAGCGCAGGGAGATGACATCGTGTACCACCCAGGAATCGCCCTTCACCCGGGCCTCAACGCGTCGACGGACGTGCTCGACGCGGGTTCCGTGGAGCGCCTCGACATCGCTTCGGCGGAACGCGCCGGGGACGTACTGCTCTTCCAGCGGTGCCACTGGTGCGCCACCGCCATGTACAACCGCCTGCTCTGTCCCGTGTGCGCGGGCAGCGACCTGCGTACGGAGGCGAGCGCGGGCACGGGCGTCGTGCGCCACTCCACGGTGATCCACCGCAACACCCCGGCCGCACGCAACGTCTCCCTCATCGAGATGGCGGAGGGCTTCACGGTCAGGGGCCGGGTCATGGGTTCGCCCGCCGCCATCCACAGCGGCGACCGCGTCCAGCTCTCCACCGCCCAGGACCCGGTGCGCCGGCAGCCGGTGTTCCAGCTCGTCGACGGCCCGTACGGCGGCGGCTGGGGCTAGACACTTTCCGACCGGGCGCCCACGTCCGCGTCCGGACCGGTCCGCCGTCCGCGCGGCCCGGGGGACGGCGGACCGGGAACGGACGGCCGCGCGCGGCTGGACGAACCGGCGTGCGGGGCCGGACCGTTCAGCCGCCGGAGACGACCGTCAGCCGTACGTGATGTCGGACGTCGCGTACTTGCAGTAGGTGCCGTCGGGGCCGCTGCCGTTCGTGGTCGGCTCGGCGCCGGTGTTGTTGCCGATGTACTTCTGGCAGGGGACGATCTTCTTACTGCTGTCCCCGACGATCCTGATGGACTTGAGGGTCGCGCTGTCGCCGTAGTTGGTGTTGATGCCGACGAGCTTGCTTCCCTTGTAGGTCGCCTCGATGGTGCTGAGGTTGATGGTCCGCTTGTACTGCGTCTTGCAGTTGCCGCAGGACCGGACGAACGTGCCGAAGGTCTGCACGGCGAAGTTCGACACGTTCAGCGTTCCGGCGCCGTTGAACTGGAAGACCTTGTCACTGGCCTCCTTCGCTCCGCCGCCGCTGACGGTGTAGACGTTGGACGACGAGGAGCCGAGGAACGTCGCCGCGTCCTCGCCGACGTCCTCCCACCAGACGTTCTGCAGGGTGCAGCTTCCCAGGCAGTGGATGCCGTCCGCCGCGGGCGAGCCGATGATGACGTTCTTCAGGACGGCTCCCGCGGCCAGTTCCAGGATCGGCCCCTGGTCCTCGTCCTGGCTGCCCGTGCCCAGGTCGCCCGTGCCGTAGAGGCGCTTCATCCCGTAGTCCTTGGTTCCGGAGACCGAGATGGTGGAGGAGACGGCCTGACTGCCGGTCGCGGTGGGCCAGGTGGCGGCGCTCGCCGGCGTCAGGGCGCCGTCGGCCATCACCATGGCGGCCGAGAGGCCGAGTGCGGCGAGGGTGCCGGTGAGGGCGCGCCGCCTGGCGCGCGGACGTGCTGATGACGTCATGTCCCGATGCCTTCTTCCCGTGGGGTGGTGAAGCGGGGGTGGTGAAGTGGGGTGGTGAAGCGGGGTCGCGAAATGGGGTTGGTGGGGGGCGGTTCGTGGGGTGCGGTCGGCGGAGCGGGACGCCCGTCGGGCTCCGGTGAGGGTGGTCGGCCGACCGGGGTGCCCGAAGGCGGCGCGTCAGAGCTTTCCGGTGCCCGCGCCGGACGTCACCGAGGCGACGACCGTCGAGGCCGGCTCGGCGGTGTAGCCGTAGGGCGGCTTCGTGAACGTGCCGACCTGCGAGATCTCGGTCGCGGCTCCGCCGAGGTCGTTGCCGCTGAGGTTGACGTAGCCGTCCACGTCGCTGTCGCGGTTCGTGGTGACGGCGACCGCCGTGCTCCGGAAGACGTTGTTCTCGACGAGCATCTGGGCGCCCATGCGGGAGTGCACCGCGGTGTCGGCGCCGACGACGTAGTTGTCGTAGAAGTGCCCGGTACCGAAACGCAGGCTGGGGATGCGGGAGTTGACGTTGTTGAACCAGTTGTGGTGGTAGGTCACCCGCAAGTGCCCGGTGTCCTCGCTCGCGTTGCTGTCGCTGTGGCCGACGAGCGAGCCCTTGTAGTGGTCCTTGAAGGTGTTCCAGGAGACGGTGACGTAGTCGGAGGCGTGGGTGATGTCGACCAGGCCGTCGTAGTAGTCCTTGCCGTGGTCACGGTCGGACGAGAAGGCGTTGTGGTCGATCCACACCTTCGTCGAGGCCTGCACGGTGATCCCGTCGGCGGGCGCGACCGGCTTGCTGATGTTCAGGTTGCGGACGACGACGTTGGTGACCTTCTTCAGGCGCAGTCCGCCGCCGGTGAAGCCGGACGCCGAACCGACCCCGAGGACCGTGGTGTTGGAGCCGATGTCGACCTGCCCGCTGAGCGAGATCAGGCCGCTGACCTTCACGACCTTGGCCGTGTCACCGGTGACGGCGGTCTTGAAGGCGGCGAGTGTCGTGACGGTGACGGCGGTCGCGCCGCCGCCGCCGGTGGTCCCGGCGCCGAAGCCGGCCGGCGCGGTCTCGGCCGCTCCGGCCGACTGGGGCAGCACGAGTGCGGCGGTGACGGCCAGGGCGGCGGCCCCGGTGGTCAGCAGGGCCGGGCGGAAGAGCCGGCGTGGAGGGAGCGTACGCATGCGGGTGTGTCCCTTCGGAGGCGAACTCTGGACATGTACACGGATGCCGTACCTGTATCTGAACAACGCAGGGCGTGCGACACGACGTTCACGGCCCGAACGCGAGCTTGGTTGGTGCGACTTGCCCAGGTGGTGCGGCTCGGAGAGCTGATGTCTCGTATACGAGATGTCACACGCGGGTCACTCTGCTGAACGGGAACGTAGGCGGTAAGCGCTTTCTAGTCAACGTCTCCCGCAGTACACATCCGGCCAACTCCCGTGACGGCCGGGCACCCACGCCGCCACGGAGGGCGCGGCGGGCATGCGAAAGGGAGGGCGCCATCGGCGCCCTCCCGGGATACAGCACACGGCTCGCGAGCCGCCCTCACGACGGAGGCGTCACGGGGACAGGGTGATCCGGATGCCGACCGTGCCGCTCTCGCCGCGGCGCAGGCGGCTGCCGAACAGGGTGAGACGGCCCACCAGCCCGTACTTGCGGGCGAGGAGCTTGCGGTAGCGGGCCGTCTCCGCCGCGTCGACGATCTCGGCCGTGGCGGGGACCGGCTCCCCCGTCGGCCTGCCGCGCACGTCGCACGGACCGACCAGGACGTCGGCCCTGTTGCGGATCCGCTTCACCTTCCAGCTGTCCGCGACGGTCCAGGCGCACAGCGCCGCGCCGTCCCGCACCACCCACACGGGCGTGGCGACCCCCGTACCGTTCTTGCGATAGCTGGTGATCAGCAGGTACTTGCCCGATCCGAGCGTGTCCAGCGAGGCCTCGTCCATGGCCGAAGTGTAAAGGCGCCGGTCCCCGGCCCCGCCGGCACCCGAGCCGTCCGGGTCAGGACAGCTTGCCGTCGTAGTCCGGCAGCTTGAACGTGCGCTCCGCGTGGCCGCCGACCAGGTCGGTGGTGTTGTTGCCGACATTGGCGATGATCGTGTACCCGCGGGACTCGATCTCCGCGCGCTTGCCGGTCTTGTAGGCGCCGACCTCGTCGAAGAGGTCGGGCAGATCACGCACGTAGAGTCCGTCGACCGGGTAGCCGGCGCACTTCAGGTTCCACTTCGTCTCACTCGCGATGATGCCCGGACGGGCGGTCACGAAGAAGACGGCCACGCCCCGGGAGTGGGCGTAGCGGGCGAGTGCCAGCGAGGCCTTGACCGCCGGGGTGGGCAGCTCGTACCAGGGGTGGAAGTCCGTCTCCAGCACGGTGTTGTCGATGTCGAAGACGACCGCGAGCTTCTGGCCGCCGGTGTTCGCGGTGCGCTGCTCGACGTACGGCACCGCCTGGTCGATGACGGCCTGGACATCGCTCTGCCAGGTGGCGTAGTCGACACCGGCCGGCGCGGAGACGCTCGTGACCGCCTGGGCCGGGGCCGCGGCGGCGGAACCGGCCGCGCCGACCGTCCCCCCGATCCCGAGTGCCACAACCGCCGACACCGCACCTATCCGCCGCACCACACCACGTCGCGTCATGCCTGTCCCCTTTTCACATCTGTCTGTCGGAGTGCGCGAGTTGGTCGAACCCACGCATCGAGACGGCGCCGATGTCCTCCAGGACCGTCGCCGCGGCGGAAATGATCCTGGCAGCGCGTGTACGGAGAGGGAAGAGGTAGTTACTGATCGGTAGAGATCGTGCTTCACGCGCTTCGGGGTACGCGGCGGTGCAGTGGCACACCTCCGCGACCCGTGTGAGCCTGGGCTCGCGGCTGGCACCAGTGGAAAGAGGCTGCTCTGATGCAAGGACCGAACATCGTCATCGTCGGCGCGGGTTTCGCCGGAGTCGAGGCCGCCAGAAGCCTGGAACGGACCCTCACCCCCGGCGAGGCCCGGGTCACCCTGATCAGCCCCACGAGCTATCAGCTCTACCTGCCCCTGCTGCCCCATGTAGCCGCCGGTGTGGTCACACCGCAGTCCGTCGCGCCCTCGCTGCGCCGGATCCTGCCCCGCACCGCGCTGGTGCCGGGCGGAGTGATCGGGGTCGATCCGGAGGCCAAGGTGTGCGTCGTCCGGAAGATCACCGGGGAGCTCGTCGACCTGCGCTACGACTACCTGGTGCTCACTCCGGGAAGCGTGACCCGCACCTTCGACATCCCCGGGCTGGCGGAGGAGGCGCGCGGCATGAAGACGCTCGCCCAGGCCGTGTATCTGCGCGACCACGTGATCGCCCAACTCGACCTGGCGGCGGCCACGCCGGACCACGAGGAGCAGGCCGCGCGGCTCCAGTTCGTGGTGGTCGGCGGCGGATACGCGGGCACCGAGACGGCGGCCTGCCTCCAGCGTCTGACCACCGCGGCGGCACGGCGCTACCACCCCCGCATCGACCCGGACCTCATCAAGTGGCACCTGGTCGACGTCGCCCCGAAGCTGCTTCCCGAGCTCGGGGACAAACTGGGCGCGGACGCGCTGCGGACCCTCACCGAACGCGGCGTGCAGATCTCGCTGGGCACCTCCGTAGCCTCGGTCACCAAGGACGCGATCACCCTCACCGACGGGCGGGTGCTCCCGTCGCGGACGCTGGTGTGGACCGCGGGCGTCGCGGCGAGTCCGCTGGTCGACTCGCTGGGCGCCGAGACCGTGCGCGGACGGCTCGTCGCCGAGCCCGACTTCAGGGTGCCGGGCCTCGACGGGGTGTTCGCGCTGGGCGACGCCGCGGCGGTGCCCGACCTGGCCAAGGGCGACGGCTCTCCCTGCCCGCCCACCGCCCAGCACGCGGCCCGGCAGGGCCGGCACGCGGCCAAGGTCCTGACGGCGAGGCTGCGCGGTGAGCCCACCCTGCCGTACCGGCACAGGGACCTCGGTCTGGTCGTCGACCTCGGGGGCCACGACGCCGTGTCCAAGCCGCTCGGCATCGGCCTCAAGGGCGCGCCCGCGCAGCTCGTGGCCCGCGGATACCATCTGTACGCCCTGCGGACGGGCGTCGCCCGGTTCCGTACGGGTGCCAACTGGCTTCTCAACGCCGTGGCGGGCGACGACTTCGTCCGCACCGGGTTCCTCGCGGACCGCAAGGGGACCCTGCGGGATTTCGAGCGTACGGATGTGTATCTGACCCGGGACGAGGTGGCCGCCCGGACCCGCGCCCTCACCTGAGGTCGGCCGAACGGTCCCGTCCGTCCCGGCTGTCCTGACGGTCCCGTCCGTCCGGCCGGCCGTGTCGGGGGGCCGGGGCCCGCCCGGGGGCCCCCCCCCCGGGGGCGGCGGGCTCGACGCGCCGCCAACCAGTGACGGGCGGGCGGTCCGGCCGGGCCCGCGCGGCGGGGGGGGGGGGGGGGCGGGGCGCCCCCGGGCGTTACACCCCCCCCCGGGGGCCCGCCCACTTCGACGCTCCGAAGCCATGTCCGGGAGGCCGGACCGGCACACGCGCACGCTCCTGAAGCGGCCGTTCCCGACGTGAATCGGCCACCTCCGCGACAGCTCCGGACGGCGGTGAACAACCGGGCCGGGGCGCACGTATGAGGGGAGGGCCCTCGACCGGGGCCCTCGGCGGCGGTGACGCCGCTCCGTACGGTTTCGGGAGCCCACGCATGAGGCACGCACGACGACGGATCGTCCAACGGGGGGCGCGACTCGCGGCCGTCGGCGGGCTGCTCTGCGGAGGGTTCATGGTGACGCGCGCCATGGCGAGCGAACCGTCCGACGCGTCGGGCACGACGGCGAGTTCGACGCGGGCCGCGGCGGACACCGGTGCCGGTCTCGTGTCCCGGCTGGGCACCTCGCGGACCGCCGGCAACTGGATAGCCGCCGACGGGCGTCCCGTCGTGGCGGTCACCGACGCCGACGCGGCGGACGCGGTGAAGCGGGCGGGTGCCCGCCCGAAGGTCGTGACGCACAGCATGCAGGACCTCAAGTCCGCGACACAGACGTTGAGTTCGGCACCCAGGGTGCCGGGTACGGCGTGGGCGGTGGACTACACGAAGAACGAGGTGGTGGTCCAGGCCGACAGCACGGTCTCCGCCACCGACTGGTCGCGCATGACGAAGGTGGCCGACGGCATCGGCGACTCGGTGCGGATGCAGCGGACCCAGGGCACGTTCACCACGCGGGTGAACGGCGCGCAGGCGATCTTCTCGACCGGCGGGCGCTGCTCGGCCGGCTTCAACGTGAGCAACGGGCAGGGCGAGTTCATCCTCACTGCCGGGCACTGCGGCCCCGAGGGATCGGTCTGGTTCTCCGACAACACGGGCCGCCAGCAGGTGGGCCGCACGGTTACGACGGCGTTCCCCGGCAGTGACTTCTCGCTGATCCAGTACGACAGCGGGCAGCAGACGACGCCCGGGAGCAACGTCGTCGCCATCGGCGGCGGCAACGGCGTACGGATCACCGGCGCCGCCGATCCGGCCGTGGGCCAGCGGGTCTTCCGCAGCGGCAGCACCAGCGGGCTGCACGACGGCAAGGTGACCGCGCTCAACGCGACGGTCAACTACCCGGAGGGCACGGTCACCGGGCTGGTCGAGACCACGGTGTGCGCCGAACCGGGCGACAGCGGCGGCCCGTTGTTCTCCGAGGGCATCGCGCTCGGGGTGACCTCGGGCGGCAACGGGGACTGCAAGAGCGGCGGTACGACGTTCTTCCAGCCCGTCACCAAGGCGCTGTCGGCGCTGGGGGTGACGCTCGCGGGTCAGCCCGCGCAGGGTGCCGCCGGTGGTGCGGCCCAGCCGTCCGTCGCCCCGTCGGCGTCGGCGATGGCCTCGCAGGGAGGAGCGCCGGGTTCGGCGGCTCCGGGCGCGGTGGAAGCGGTGGGCGAGAGCGGGGCGGCCACGACGTTCGTCTCCGAGCTCATCGACCCGAACAATGTCGGCCCTGGTCTGCTCGTCATCGGGGGAAGCGTCATCGCGTTCGTGGCGACCCGCTTCATCCGTACCGAGCAGGACCGCAACGCCTACCGGCGCCAGTATTCACAGAGCTGGGGCTGAGAGGTTCGGACCCGGAGCCGGATGGCCGGGTCCGGGTCGTCGGAGTCCGGGGCCGAGGTTCGAGGCGATGGCTCCCCTGGAGCGGGGAGCCCGGCCGGACGCGGAAGGTCAGGCGGCCCGGGTCGCCGAGGACGACGGGGCGGCCTTCGCCCACTCGAGGACGAGGCGCTGGTACTCGCGCCGCTCGTCCATGTTCAGCGACCCACCGGCCCGGAACCAGAGAGCCCGGATCTCCTCGTTGACTTCGGCAGCGGATCGCTGAGTGTCGTTGTCAAGAGTGGTGCACATGCCGTGAAGCATACGGCCCTTGACGTGAAGATGATGTGAGTAAAGGCCCATCAGGCGACATAACGGACCGTGAAGCTCGTCACTCACGTGCCGGGCTTGCGGCCGTACACGTAGACGTCGTCACCGTTCTTGAGCAGCGACCAGTACTTCTTGGCCGTCGTCGGGGTCATGTTGACGCAGCCGTGGGAGCCGGGCGGGTTCCACATGCTGAGGCCCACCGAGTGGAAGGCCTGACCGCCGTCGAAGAACTGGCTGTACGGCATGGCCACGTTGTAGATGGTCGAGACGTGGTCGATGTCACGCCAGTAGATCTTCTTCAGGCCGGTGCGGGTCTCGTAGCCGTCCCTGCCGGTGCGGACCGGGACCGGCCCGTAGACCAGACGGCTGCCGTCCTGGATCCAACTGAGCTGGAGCGTGAGGTTGACGCAGGCGATCCGGCCCTTGTTGACCGGGCACTTGCCGTCCCGGTTGGGGTTGGTCCCCACGGCCTTCTGCTTGTTCATGAGATCCATCACGCCCCAGGTGACGGGTCCCGCGTACCCGATGTTCGGGGTGATGCCGTGCTTGTTCTGGAAGGCCTGGATCGCCTTGCAGTCGGCGGCCGACTGCCGGCCGTCCACGGTCCGCCCGAGGAACTTCTCCACCTGCTTCTGGTACGGCCCTGCGGCCGTCGTACAGCTCGCGGCCTGCGCGGGCGTCGCGCCCAGCGCGAGGGTGAGCGGCGCCACCAGACCCGTGAGTCCGAGCGCGACAGCTCCCCGCCTGCGAATGTCCCCCATGGCGGACCTTCCTGTTGTTTTCATCGTTCCGTCTGTACTGATAGACAGCCCCAGAGCGTATTGCGTTGTACGGTCGGCCCCATAGGCACAGAACAGTGACATTCCTCGCTGTGAGGGCTCCGGTTCCCCGTTCCCCGGTGGCGTGCCCGCGCCCCGGGTCCGCCCGACGGCGCTGGACGTCCGCCGCGGACCGGTCCGGTTTCCCCGAAGTGGACCGCTCTTTCGAGCGGCGTTGCTCATAGGCTGCCGTCATGCACTCGGCACTCTCCGGCGACCTCGACCGCCTCCCCGAACTCCTCCAGGCCGCCCGGGACTTCGCCGTCCAGGAGGTGAGCGGCCTCGACAGCCGTCCCGTCGCCCGGCTCGGCAAGGCGCCCGTCCCCGATCCGCTCCCGGCCGAGGGCGCCGGGGCCGAGGGCGCCCTGGCCCGGTTCGCCGGGCGCTGGGCACCCGGGTTCTCCGGCTCCGCGGGCCCGCGCTACCTGGGATTCGTCACCGGCGGCGCGACGCCCGCCTCGCTCACCGGGGACTGGCTGACCAGCGCCTACGACCAGAACGTCTCGGGTGCCGCCGGATCCTTCGCGAGCGCGCTGGAGCACGAGACGCTGGGCTGGCTGCGTGAGCTGTTCGGGCTCGGCGAGGAGCACCACGGGGCGTTCGTGAGCGGTGCGACGGTCTCGAACACGGTCGGGCTCGCCATCGCGCGGGAGTGGCTCGGCGAGCGCCGGGGTGTGTCGGTCGCGGACGAGGGAGCGGGCGCGCTCGGCCCGGTGGACGTGCTGTCGGGCAGCCCCCACTCGAGTGTCGCCAAGGCCCTGTCGGTGCTCGGCCTCGGGCGGAACAGCCTGCGCCGGGTGCCGGTGCTGCCCGGGAACCGCGAGGCCGTGGACGTGGAGCGCCTCGATGCCGCGCTCGGCGCGCTGGAAGGGCGTCCGGCCGTCGTCGTGGCGAACGCCGGGACGGTGAACACGGTCGACTTCGACGATCTGCGGGCCGTCGCCGCGCTCAGGGAACGCCATGACTTCTGGCTGCACGTCGACGCGGCGTTCGGCGGGTTCGCCGCGCTGTCGCCCGCGCACTCCGCGCTGGTGGCCGGCCTGGACGCGGCCGACTCCGTCTGTGTCGACCTGCACAAGTGGCTCAACGTCCCCTACGACGCGGCCGTCCAGTTCACGCGTCGGCAAGACCTCCAGGTCCGGGTCTTCCACAACGCCTCGCCCTATCTCGGACTCCCCGGCGGCGACCCCGACTTCCTGCACCTGACGCCGGAGAACTCACGCAGGCTGCGCGCGCTCCCGGCCTGGTTCTCGCTGGCGGCCTACGGGCGCGAGGGGCATCGCGAGATCGTCGAGCGGAACGTCGCGCTCGCCCGGCGGCTGGGCGAGCGGATCGCCCGTGCTCCCGGGCTGCGGCTGCTCGCGCCGGTGCGGCTGAACGTCGTGTGCTTCACCCTCGCCGACGACCCGACGGAACGGCGTGTGCACGCGCTGGCCGACGCGGTCGCCGCCTCGGGCGAGGCCTTCATGACACCGACGAACTACGACGGCACCCACGGACTGCGTGCCGCGTTCAGCAACTGGCGCACGTCCGAGGCCGACACGGACCGGGTGTTCGCGGCCGTCGAGCGGCACTGCGCGGAGCCACGCCCGTGACGGCCCGCGCCGGGGGCGGACTCGCGAGGCCGAGCGCCGGAGGCAGCCGGCCCCGCGCCGCCCGCCCGGGAGCTTCCCCCGGCGCGATTCGGGGGAACGGGCCGGCTTCGGCCCGTTCTCACGTCAGGCGGGCTGCCACAGCTCGATCCGGTTGCCCTCCGGGTCGGTGACCCAGCCGAAGCGGCCGACGCCGTCCATGTCCTGGGTCTCCTCCGCCACGTCCGCTCCCCGGGCGCGCAGTTGCGCGAGCATCGCGTCCAGGTCGCCGACACGGAAGTTGAGCATGGTCTGCTGGGCGGGGGACCCGAAGTAGTCGGTTCCGGACTCGAAGGCCGCGAACACCGTCGGCCCGGCGTCCGGGTGCCACAGCCCGTGCTCGTCGGTGTCCAGGCCCAGGCAGTCGCGGTACCACGCGCTCAGCGCCCCCGGGTCGCCGGCCCGCAGGAAGTATCCGCCGATTCCAAGCACACGTTCCATGCGGCCATCCTGTCAGGAAGGGCGCGGGAGGGACCGGCACCACACCTGTCGCCCGGCTCAGCTTCCGTCCTCGTCCTCGCCCTCTCCCCCGACCGCCTGCCGGAACCGCTTGTTGACGCCCAGCAGGCCGCCGTCGACGCACAGGGTCGTGCCGGTGATCCAGGCGGCGTCACCGGAGGCGAGGAAGGCGACGGCGGCCGCGATGTCCTCCGGCTCGCCGACCCGGCCGAGCGGATACAACAGCCGGGCCGCGGAGGCGAGATCGTCCTCGCGGCCCTCCCAGGCCGTGGTGCGGATCGTGCCCGGAGCCACCAGGTTGACCCGCACACCCCGGCCAGCGGCGTGGCCGGCGAGGGTGCGGGTGAGCGACATCAGGCCCGCCTTGGCGGCGCTGTAGGCGTGATTGCCGAAGTCCTGGATGCCGTTGATGGAGCCGATGGTGACGATGGCCCCGCGGCCGGAGGCGACCAGGTGCGGGAGCGCGGCGCGGGCGCAGCGGTAGGCGCCGGTCAGGGTGATGTCGAGGTCGGCGGCCCAGTCCTCGTCGCTCTCGTCCTCGAAGAGCGGGGCGTCGGGGGTGCACCGGTAGGCGTTGTTGACCAGGACGTCGAGCGAGCCGAAGGCGTCCACGGCGCGGGCCACGGCGGCCTCGACCTGGTCCCGTTGCCCCACGTCGCAGGTGAACGCCTCGGCCCGCGAGCCGAGTTCGCGCAGTGCGGCGGCGGTCTCCCCGGCCGCGGCCGGGTCCACGTCGGTGACGAGGACGTGCGCGCCTTCCGCGGCAAGGCGGTGGGCGGTGGCCGCGCCGATCCCGCGGGCCGCGCCGGTGATCAGAACCCCGTACCCCTCGAAGCGCCTCATCGCTGTCATGGCTGGGAAGGTACCTCCATGATCGTCGCAGCGACAGAGGCCGGCCCGCACGGGGCTCGTCAGCGGTACCCGGTGGCGTCCGCGGGCTTCCCCTTGTCCTGCACCTCGACCATGTAGCGCCAGGCGTCCGGCCGGCTGCCGTCCCGGTCGGTGAAGCCGTACACCCGGGCGAGCTGCCCGCTGGACAGGGACTGCCCGTTCCAGCGCGCGCGTTCGGGATCGGCGGCCAGCGCGGCGACGGCGCGCCCCACGTAGAACGGCGTCTCGGAGATGGCGAAGTGCGGCTCGTTCTCCTCGGCGTCGTGCCAGTTCTCCTCGGTCACGCCGAAGGCTTCGAGCATCATCTCGGAGCGCAGCCAGCCGGGGGTGAGCGCCACGGCGGTGGCGCCGCGCGGGCCCAGTTCGTGCCCGAGGGCGAACGCCATGCGCAGGACGGCGGACTTGGCGATGTCGTAGAAGAAGGAGACGCGGTAGGTGTCCCGGTTGTACTCCGCGGTTCCGTCGGTCATCTCGACGACCAGGCCTCCTGGACGGCGCAGCATCAGGGGCAGCGCGTGGTGGCTGGTGATCGCGTGGGTCTCGATGGCGAGCCGGAGCATCCTGCGTCCGTTGTCGAGGTCGTGCTCCCAGACGGGCGCGTCCCACTCGAAGAGCTTCTCGGCGCCCCAGATGTCGTTGACCAGGATGTCGAGACGGCCCTGTTCGTCGGCGATCCGGTCGACGAGCGCGGCCACCTCGGCGGAGACGAGATGGTCGGCGGGGACCGCGATGCCCCGCCCGCCCGCCGCGGTGACCAGGTCAGCGGTGTCCTCGATGGTCTCCGGGCGGTCGTACTCCGAGCGCCGTTCACGGGTGCTGCGGCCGGTCACGTAGACGGTGGCGCCGGCCGCGCCCAGTTCCACGGCGATCCCGCGGCCCGCGCCCCGGGTCGCGCCCGCCACCAGCGCGACCCTGTCCCGCAGCGTGCCTTCCAAGGGCCCTGACATGTCCGACCTCCGTGCGCCGTGGTGTCCACGGGCGCTCACCCGTGGTGTGTACGAGCGTCTCGCGGAAGCCGGACATCTTCTGTCAGGTATCCGTGTGGCGTCGCCGCCTTTCCGCCGCGCGGCGGAAAGGGACGGACGTCCGGGGCGGCGCCACGGCGGAGGTGCTTCAGTGGCCGCGGGCGATCCACGCCTCCAGGTGCGGAGCCTCCGCTCCGATCGTGGTCGTCTCGCCGTGTCCCGTACGGACGACCGTGTCGGCGGGCAGGGTGAGCAGCCGGTCGCGGATGGACTCGACGATCGTCGGGAAGTGGGAGTAGGACCGGCCGGTCGCCCCCGGGCCGCCCTTGAAGAGGGTGTCGCCGGAGAAGAGCGTGCGCAGGCCCGGGTCGTAGAGGCAGACCGCGCCGGGGGCGTGGCCCGGGGTGTGCAGCACGGTCAGATCGGTGCCCGCGGCCTCGATCACCTGCCCGTCCTGGAGCCAGGCGTCGGGCATGCGGTCGGGGTGGGTGAGCTTCCACAGCGGAAGGTCGTCCGGATGGAGCCAGATGGTCGCTCCGGTGCGCTCCGCCAGGGCGGGGGCGGCGTCGATGTGGTCGTTGTGGGCGTGGGTGCACACGATCCCGCGCAGGCGGCGGTCGCCGACCGCCTTCGCGATGGCGTCGGCGTCGTGCGCGGCGTCGATCACGACGGCCTCGTGGTCGTCGCCCACGATCCAGACGTTGTTGTCGACCTCCCAGGTGCCGCCGTCGAGCTCGAACGTGCCCGAGGTGACGAGGTGTTCGATGCGCGCGGTCATCAGAACGTCACCACCGAGCGCAGCACGTCGCCGTGGTGCATCCGCTCGAAGGCCGCCTCGATGTCGTCCAGGGCGATCGTCTCGCTCACGAACGCGCCCAGGTCCAGGCGTCCTTGGAGGTGCAGGTCGATCAGCATCGGGAAGTCGCGGGAGGGCAGACAGTCGCCGTACCAGGAGGACTTGAGGGCGCCACCGCGGCCGAAGACGTCGATCAGCGGGAGTTCGAGCTTCATGTCGGGGGTGGGCACGCCGACGAGGACGACCGTGCCGGCGAGGTCGCGGGCGTAGAACGCCTGTGTGTACGTCTCGGGGCGGCCCACGGCCTCGATGACGACGTCGGCGCCGAAGCCGCCGGTGAGTTCGCGGATCGCCTCGACGGGGTCGGTGGTCCGGGAGTTGACGGTGTGCGTCGCGCCGAGCTTCTCGGCGGTGGCGAGCTTGCGGTCGTCGATGTCCACGGCGATGATCTTCGCCGCGCCCGCGAGCCGGGAGCCCGCGATCGCCGCGTCGCCGACGCCGCCGCAGCCGATGACGGCGACGGTGTCGCCCCGGCCGACGTTGCCGGTGTTGATGGCGGCCCCGATGCCGGCCATCACGCCGCAGCCGAGCAGTCCGGCGACCGCCGGGGAGACGGCCGGGTCGACCTTGGTGCACTGTCCGGCCGCGACCAGCGTCTTCTCGGCGAAGGCGCCGATGCCGAGGGCCGGGGACAGTTCGGTGCCGTCCTTCAGCGTCATCTTCTGCTTGGCGTTGTGGGTGTTGAAGCAGTACCAGGGGCGTCCGCGCAGACAGGCACGGCACTGTCCGCACACCGCGCGCCAGTTGAGGATGACGAAGTCGCCGGGTGCCACCTCCGTGACACCGGCGCCGACCGACTCCACGATTCCGGCCGCCTCGTGGCCGAGCAGGAACGGGAAGTCGTCGTTGATACCGCCCTGCTTGTAGTGCAGGTCCGTGTGGCAGACCCCGCAGGCCTGGATCTTCACCACGGCCTCGCCCGGCCCGGGATCGGGCACGACGATGGTCTCGACGCGCACCGGCTCGTCCTTGCCCGGTGCGATCACGCCCCGTACTTCCTGCGCCATGTGAGTAAGCCCTTCGCTGGATGGACCTTCCGTCGACCGACCCTACGGGGTGACCCGCCGGTAGAAGGCCAGGTGGGCCGCGGCGGCTCCGGTCCGGGTACGGCGGACGGTCACCCGCGCCTGCCGGCAGCGCCCGCCGTCCGCGCCCCCGACCGGCACCGAAGGCGCACCGACCACACCTCTCAGATACCCCCGGGGGTACCTCTGCTACGGTGGAGATACCCCCGGGGGTAATTTTCACCGAGCCGCGAAGCCCTCGGGCTTCCCGCGGGAGAGGAGTGCTGCCGTGTTCTTCGTCGACACCATCGAGGTGGCGGGCCTGGGAAACCGGAGCTATCTGGCCGGCGGCCCGCGCACCGCCGTCGCCGTCGACCCGCCCAGGGACATCGAGCGGGTGATCACCGCGGCGGCCCGGCGGGGCGTCCGGATCGCGTACGTCGTCGAGACGCATCTGCACAACGACTACGTGAGCGGCGGACTGGAGCTGGCCCGGCTCACCGGGGCCGCCTACCTGGTCCCGGCCGGTGCCCGCGTCGCGTTCGAGCGGGTGCCGGTCGCCGACGGGGACACGGTTCGGGTGGACGCCGGACTGACCCTGGAGGCGCTGGCCACGCCCGGCCACACCCCGCACCACACCTCGTACGCCCTCCAGGAGGACGGACGGGCCGTCGCGGTCTTCACCGGCGGCTCCCTGCTCATCGGCACGGTCGGCCGGCCCGACCTGGTGGAGCCGCGGCTGACCGGGGAACTGGCCCGGGCGCAGCACGCCTCGGCGCACCGGCTGGCGGCGGAGCTGCCCGACGACACCGCCGTCCTGCCCACCCACGGCTTCGGCAGCTTCTGTTCCGCCGGGACCGCCGACGGCGACGCGACCACCATCGGGCGCGAGCGCGCCGGCAACGAGGCCCTGGTCAAGGACGTCGACGCGTTCGTCGCGGACCTGCTCGCCGGACTCGACGACGTGCCCGCGTACTACGCCCACATGGGCCCCGCCAACGCCGGGGGCCCGGCGCCCGTCGATCTGACCCCGCCCGCGCCCGCGGACGCCACGGAGATCGCCGCGCGGCTCGCGGCCGGCGAATGGGTCGTGGACCTGCGCAGCCGGCTCGCGTTCGCGGCCGGGCATGTCGCCGGAGCGGTCAACTTCGAGGCGGACGGCCAACTCGCCGTCTATCTGGCCTGGCTGCTGCCCTGGGGCAAGCCGGTCACCCTGCTCGCCGAGTCTCCGGAACAGCTCGCCCGCGCGCAGCGCGAGCTGGTGCAGGTCGGCGTGGACCGGCCGGCCGCGGCGGCGGTCGGCTCGCCGGCCGACTGGCTGCGCGAGGGGGAACAGCCGCGTGCCTTCCGGCGTGCGGGCTTCGCCGAACTGGCCCAGGTGCACGCACCGGGCGCGACCGTGGTCCTGGACGTCCGACGTGACTCCGAACGGGCCGGTGAGCACATCGCGGGGTCGGTGCACATCCCCGTCCACCAGGTGCGCGACCGGCTCGACGAGATACCCGCCGGGACCGTCTGGGTGCACTGCGCCGGAGGCATGCGGGCCGCCGTCGCCGCCTCGCTGCTCGACGCGACGGGCCGGGACGTCGTGGCCGTCGACGACGCTTTCACCGCGGCCGCCGCTTCCGGCCTGCCGATGACACGAAGCACCCCCACCGCGCCCACCGGTCCAGCCGGCCCCGCGGCTCCTGCCGGCACGGCAGCTTCCGCCACCCCGGCCGGCCCGGCAGCTTCCGCCACCCCGGCCGGCCCGGCAGCTTCCGCCACCCCGGCCGGCCCGGCAGCTTCTGCCACCCCGGCCGGCCCCGTCGGCACGGCAACCCCCGCCGGACCTGCTGGACCCGGCGCGCTCACTGGCCCTACCGCCCCTGCCACTCCCGTCGGTCCCGCAGAGCGCGCCGCTCTCGCGGACCCTGCCGGCCCGGCAACTCCCGCGGACCCGGCCGGCACGGCAGCTTCCGCCACCCCGGCCGGCCGCGGTACCGCCCCCGGTGTGTTCGAGGAACCCGCCGCGTGAGTGTTCTGATCCTCGCTCTCGTCGCCGGGGCCGTGACCGGGATCGCGCTCGGGGCGCTGGGTGGCGGCGGCAGTGTGCTGACCGTGCCCGCCCTGATCTACCTGCTCGGATTCACCCCCTCGGCGGCCACCACCGCGAGTCTGGTCATCGTCACCCTCACCTCGGCGACCGCTCTGTCAGCGCACGCCCGAGCGGGCGCCGTCCGCTGGCGTGCCGGAGCACTGTTCGCGCTGGCGGGGCTGATCCCCGCGGCACTGGGCGGGGCGGTCTCGGGACTGCTGCCTCCGGCCGTGCTGACCGGCGCGTTCGCGCTGATCGCGGGCCTCGCGGCGTTCCGGATGCTCCGGCCGCCGGCCGGCGCGACGGGGGCCACGCCCGCGGGGACCGGCCGGATCACCGGGACCGGCGCGGGCCTCGGCGCGGTGACCGGCGTGCTGGGTGTGGGCGGCGGCTTCCTCGCCGTACCCGCCCTGGTGAACGTCGTGGGTCTGCGGATGCGGGCGGCCGTCGGCACCAGTCTGCTGGTGATCACGGCGAACTCGCTCGCCGCGCTGCTCGCCCGCGCGGGAACGGCGCGGAGCGTCGACTGGGCGGTCGTCGCGCCGTTCGCCGGAGCCGCCGTCCTCGGCGCGTGGGACGGCAAGCGGCTCGCGGCCCGGCTGTCCGGCGGCACGCTTCAGCGGATCTTCGCCTGGGCCCTGCTGGCCGTGGCCGCGCTGATGCTCCTGGACGTCGTGCTGTGAGGCTCAGGCGAGCGACAGGAAGAGCTTCTCCAGCCGGGCCCGCATCTGATCGCTGTCCTCACCGTTCCTCGCGCCCTTCTCGACGTCGGTCAGGCACTGCTGGAGCCCGGTGGCGATGATCGCGAAACCGGCCCGGTCCAGGGCACGGGAGGCGGCGGCGAGCTGGGTGACCACGTCCTCGCAGTCCCGCCCCTCCTCGATCATCCGGATCACGCCGGAGATCTGTCCCTGCGCCCGGCGCAGCCGGTTCAGCACCGACTTCAGTTCGTCACCCGCGAGTTCCAGTTCCACGAAGACTCCTCAATCCATACCCCTAGGGGTATCTTACTCCGCCCCAGCGGGGCACCCCCGAAGAGCAAGGATGACACTCCGCATGAACACCCCCGTCTCCCTCGACGTCGACCAGGCCCGCGGCCGCCTCGGCGAGCTGACCGTCATCGACGTCCGCACCCCCGGCGAGTACGCCTCCGGCCATCTGCCCGGTGCCCTGAACGTTCCGCTGGACCGGCTCCGCAGCGCGCTGCCCGTGCTCGGAAGCGCCCGCACCGGACTGCTCGTCGTCTGCGCCTCGGGCAACCGCTCGGCGAACGCCTGCGCCCTGCTGGCCGAGCACGGTGTGCCGGCGGCCACGCTCACCGGCGGCACCGGCGCCTGGGCGGAGCGCGGACACGAACTGCACCGCCCGGCCACCACCACGCGGGCCGGCTGGTCCATGGAACGCCAGGTCCGGTTCACCGCCGGCGCCATCGTCCTCACCGGCCTCGCCCTCGGACTCCTGCACCCCGCCTGGCAGTTGCTCTCCGCGGGCGTCGCGGGCGGCCTGGTCTTCTCGGCGCTGACGAACACCTGCGGCATGGCCGCGCTGCTCTCGAAGCTCCCGCACAACCGGCCCCGTCCGGCGGACCTCGACGCCACCCTCGCGGCCCTCGCGGAGCGCGTGTCCTGAAGTCGGCCCGGACCGGGGGCAGTCGGGACCGGCCCGCCCGGGCCGCCGACGTAGCCTGAGTGCTCCGTCCCCCCTCCCGCGAGGAGCACCGTGAGCCTGACCGAGGCCGAGCCCGAGGTGCCCGCGTGGCACCTGCTGCTCGGGTACGTACGACCGCACCGCCGGGCCCTGTTCGGGGGCGCGCTGCTGGCGCTCGCGACCGGTGCCACCGGTCTGCTGCTGCCGCTGGTGGCGCGCGGGCTCATCGACGATCTGTCGCACGACCGCCCGATCGGACGGGCCCTGCTCGGCATGGCGGCCCTGGTCGTGACCAACGCGGCCGTGGGAGCGCTGGGTTCGTACGTCCTGCGGCGCACCGCGGAGTCGGTCGTGCTGGGTGCGCGGCGCGCTCTCTCCTCGTATCTGCTGCGGCTGCGCATACCCGCCGTGGACCGCAGCGAGCCCGGCGACCTGATGGCGCGCATCACCTCCGACACGACCCTGCTGCGCGAGGTCACGACCGATTCGCTGGTCGGCCTCGGCACCGGCGGTCTCACCCTCGTCGCGACGGTGGTCATGATGGGCCTGGTCGACCCGGTGCTCCTCGGCGTCACGCTGGGTGTGGTGCTGTGCGCGGGTTCGGTGCTCGGCGTGATCGTGCCGCGCATCAACCGGGCGAGCAGACGGGCCCAGGACGCCGTCGGGGTGATGGGGGCCTCGCTGGAGCGGGCCCTCGGCGCGCTGCGGACGATCAAGGCGTCGGGCGCCGAGGACCGTGAGGAGCGAAGCGTCCACGAGGCCGCCGAGGAGTCCTGGCGGCAGAGCGTGCGGGCGGCCCGGTGGTCGGCGGCCGCCGGGAACACGGCCGGTCTGGCGATGCAGGTCGCCTTCATCACGGTCCTCGCGGTGGGCGGCGCCCGGGTCGCGACCGGCGCCATCGACGTCGGCACCCTGGTCGCCTTCCTGCTGTACGTGTTCTACCTGATGTCACCGATCCAGCAGGTGGTCGGCGCGGTCACGCAGTACCAGACGGGTGCCGGCGCGCTCGCCCGCATCCAGGAGGCGCTGCGGCTGCCCGCCGAACCCGCCGCCCCGCCCGCCCCGCTGCCGGCGCCGGGGACGGAGCCCGCGACGCTCGCCTTCGAGGACGTCCGCTTCCGCTACGCCGACGATCTGCCGTACGTCCACCACGGTGTGACGTTCGCCGTCCCGGCCCGGGGCCTGACCGCGTTCGTCGGTCCCTCCGGCGCGGGCAAGACCACCGTGTTCTCGCTCATCGAGCGGTTCTACGAGCCCGAGGCGGGCGTCATCAGCGTGGACGGCCGCGCGCTGGAGGAATGGGAGCTGCCCCGGCTCCGGTCCGCCATCGGCTACGTCGAGCAGGACGCGCCGGTGCTGTCCGGCTCGCTGCGCGACAACCTCCTGCTCGGCAATCCGCGGGCCGAGGAGGGCGAGCTGACACGAGTGGTGAGGACGACCCGGCTCGACGGCCTCGTGTCCCGGCTGCCGAACGGCCTGGACACCCTCGTCGGACATCGCGGCACCAAACTGTCCGGCGGCGAGCGCCAGCGCGTCGCCATCGCCCGGGCCCTGCTGCGCCGCCCCCGGCTGCTGCTCCTCGACGAGGCCACCTCGCAGCTCGACGCGGTCAACGAGGCCGCGCTGCGCGACACGGTCGCCGATGTGGCCCGTACGACCACGGTCCTGGTCGTCGCGCACCGGCTGTCCACCGTCACGACGGCCGACCGCATCGTCGTGATGGACGCGGGCCGCGTCCGCGCCGTGGGCACCCACCGCGAACTCGTCGCGGCGGACGCGCTCTACGCCGAACTGGCCACCACCCAGTTCCTCGCTGCCGCGGGATGACCGCGGCAGCGTGATCGCGGCCCGGCGGGGCGGGCACCTCGGCACGCCGACGCGCCGGCACCCCGCCACCCCGGAACCCCGCTCCGGTGGAGAAGCCCGCGGAAGTTCCTTGGCGACGGTCCGGCTCTCCTCTATGGTGATGCCCTTCTTTCCGCCCCGGGGGCGGTCGTCCGCGCACGGCCGGCCCCGACCGGGCGGCGAGCACGTCCCACCCGGATACGCAGGCGACTGATCATGGTCAAAAACCGACACCCGGCCGGGCAGCCCGTCCCCGGGATCATCTCCGCGGCCCCCGTCGGCCCACCCGCCGGCCTGGAAGTGATCTCGCTGGCCGCGCTGCGCGCCCGGACCCGTGCCCACGGCACCGGTCTCGGCGCACCGCAGCGTCCCGGCTTCCACCAGGTGCTCACGCTGGCCTCCGGCACCCTGCGCCAGACCGTTGACTTCACCGCCCATGACGTCGAGCGGGACTCCTGGCTGTGGACGCGCCCCGGGCAGGTCCTGCAGTGGGGAGATCTCACGCGGGCCGAGGGGACGCTGATCGCCTTCGAAGGGGACTTCCCGGGCGCGGCCACCGTCCGCGCGGCCCGGCTGGACGATCCGCACGCCCGTGTACTGCGCACCCCGGAAGGCGGGGCGGCCACCTCGTTGCGCGTGGCGACCGAGCATCTGGAGCACGAGTTCCAGGCGCCCGGGCGGCTGCCGCGCGACGCTCACGGCGCCGTACTGCGTCATCTGCTGGACGTGCTGATCCTGCGCCTGGCCCATCTGGAGGGGTCCGACACCCCTGTCACCGGGCCCAGCGAAACCTTTCTTCGCTTCCGCGCGACCGTCGAGCGGGACTTCGCACGCACCCGGCGGGTGGACGACTACGCCCTCACCCTCGGCTACTCCGCCCGCACCCTGTCCCGGGCAGCCCTCGATTCGGCGGGGATCGGCGCCAAGGAGTTCATCGACCGCCGGGTGATCCTGGAGGCCAAGCGGCTGCTCGCCCACACCGACCTGGCCGCCGCCCGCATCGCCGACCGGCTCGGCTTCTCCAGCGCCACGAACTTCGCCAAGTATTTCCACCAGCGCGCCGGGCAGGCCCCCATCGCCTTCCGTACGGCGGTACGCGGTCGGGTGGAGGCGGGGTGACCCGCGAGAGCCCCCGGTCCTCCCGCCCCGCACGGGGGCTCCGGCGGAACGCCGCCGCTGCGCCGGAGCCCCCGCGACCGCCGACCGTCGGCTGTCGATGCCCGCTGCGCCTCGATGCCCCAGGCCTCGATGCCGGCTAGGCCTCGGTGCCCGGGAGCTGGCCGGTGACAGGTGCGGCGACGTCGGTCGCCTGGTGGAGCTGGTTCAGCTCGTGCAGCCTGTTCAGTCCCCCGAGCTGGCTGGAGGGCCGCGGCAGCGCGCTCTGGTTCGCGGCGGGGATGTCGCTCGTCGCGAGCGAGTCGAGGGTGGCCATGGGGTTCGGTTTCCCGTCGTGAGCCTCGGAGCCCGCGGCCGTCGCCATCGGCGCGGCAAGCCCCGCGACGCCGACGGCGAGACCAACGGCGGCGACGATACGTCGTGTTGAGATCATGCAATCAGCAACGGCCGCGGCCCCGGGCGGACACGGCCGGGGGCCCGCGCTCACCCGAGAGGCGCATCGGGCGCCTGCGTTTGCCGTGGGCCCCGAGGCGGAGGACGCTCGATACTGAGGCGCTTCATGGTCGGCTCGTGGCCGGTCCGCGCCTTCCTGAGGAGGTCCCCATGGGCACAGCGGCAGCCCCCGCCTTCGACACCGAGGCGCTGCGCCGGGGCATTGAAGGACACAGTGCGGCAGATCTGCTGTCGCTCTACGCGGACGACGCGGAACTGCGCGTCGTCGACCGCAACACCCAGCCCAGTCACCCGATGGTCAAGCACGGCCGAACCGAGATCGCCGAGATGCTCAACGACGTCTACAGCCGGGACATGACGCACAAGATGGACCAGTGCGTCGTCCAGGGCGACCACGTCGCCTACACCGAGACGTGCGTGTACGCGGACGGGGTGCGGGTGATGAGCACGTCGATGATGTCGTTGCGCGACGGCAAGATCATCGAGCAGACACTGGTACAGGCATGGGACGAGTAGGGAGGAACTGGCCGAAGGTCCAGGTCACGTCGCGTGTGACCTGGACCTTCTCCGCGGGCGCCGCGATGGGGAGTTCCCGTCCTGACCGTCGCCGCCGGGCGGGAGTCCTGGCGGCGGGCCTGCGGGTGTCCGCCTCCCTGATGGACTCGCTGCTGCGGACCGCGCGTTCGCGGCCCCGGCCCCCGGCACCTCGTACGATCCGAAGGCCGCGCATCCGGCCCCGGTGAGTCACGACCGCCCGGCGCCCGCAGGCGTCGAGGGCGGCGAAGTCGCCGTCAGAGCTGGGTCGTGACCGCCCCGGCGGCGGGCCGCGCCGCCCGGAGCAGCATGGGGGACGCCCGGTCCACGAAGTCGTGGAGAACCGCCGAATAGGCCGTGTCGCCCCCGAGTTCGCGCAGGAGACGGTGAGCCCGGTCGCGGAAGACGCTGATGTCCTCGTCGTACCGGCGCAGCACGTCCGGCGCGAGCAGGATGCCGGTGAGCGCCGCCCACGCGTCGGACGAGCGGCGTCCCGCCGCGTGCAGTTCCAGGACGTGGGCCGCGGAGCCGTGCCCGGCGTTCTCCACCGCGCATGCCAGCAGATACGTCACCGTGCCGTTCGCGAGGTCTTCGTTGCGGCCGGTCAGGATGTCCTGCTGATCGTTGAAGAGCTGCCACAGGATGCCGAAGACGTTGCCGAACTCCCGCCAGAGTTCGACTCTTTCGTCCGAGCAGCCGGCAAGTCGCGCCGCCATGGCGGTGACCATGCTGTACGGAGCGCCGGACTTCCCGAGGTACGCCGTGACGACGGCGTCGCGCGTGACCGAGCCCACGTCCGCGCGAAGGTCCCTCAACTGCCCCTCGGTCGCGCCGATCCAGCACCGCACGATCTCGGCCGACAGCGGGCCGCGCGCCTTCTCCGGTATCCGGGGCGACTGAACGACGAGCAGGGGAAGGGGTATTCCGCTGACGACCGTGGCGAGCAGCGCCTCGCTCTCGCGGAGACCACCGGCGGCGAAGACGGCCTGGCCGTCGGCGAGGTCGTCCAGGTAGCACGCGGAGGTCCACCACAGTTCATGGACGACGGCCAGCGGGACGGCCGGTCCGGGCGCCCCCGTCTCCACGGCGTGGACGATCATCGGCAGGACGGAATGGGGGTAGGCGAAGGTCCGGTGTTCCAGGAGTTCGGCGACCGCCGCCCGGACGGACACGGCCGCCGGGCCGAGCAGGTCGAGCGCGGCGTTCCGCTCCGCCTCGATGTCCGCGGACATCTCTCCATGCAGATCCATGTACGACTTCGCTCGCACGCAGTCCACCCCCACCACTGAATTGTTCGAGCGCCGATTCGATCATTCGCCATGATGACGAGCCAGAGCAACTTCGCGCCATGGCCGGTTTGTTGAGAGTCCTGTTTCCCGGCGGTACGAGGAACGGGTCACGGGCCACGAACCTCGCCATACTGGATCTCGTGCGAGTAGCGATCATGACCGCGGGTTCGCGGGGCGACGTGGCGCCGTTCACCGGACTCGGGCACGGCCTGGTGCGGGCCGGGCACGAGGTGACCCTGGTGACGCACGGATGTTTCGCCGACCTGGTACCGGGCTCGGGGGTGGGGTTCCACCCGCTGCCCGTCGATCCGCGGGCCGAGCTGGAGTCCGGGCCGGGGCGGCGGCTCCACCGGAGTGCCACGGGCGCCGGGAAGATCATCAGGCTCGCCGGGCTGACGCGGTCACTGGCCGGGCGGCTGACCGACGGCATGATCGCGGCCGCAGGCGCCGCCGACGTCCTGCTGCTGTCCGGTTCGCTGGGACCGCTCGGGTACGCGGTCGCGGAGGGGCTGGGCCTGCCCAGCATGGGAGTGCACCTCCAGCCACTGGCGCCGACCGGGGAGTTCGCGCCCCCGGTGGCCGCTGCCGGCTCCTGGGGGTCCACGGTCAACCGGGCGGCGGGGTACGGGGTGAACCTGGCCGTCGAGCGGGTCTTCGCGGAAACGGTACGGGACCTGCGCGAGGGGTTCGGCCTGCCGCCCGTGGGGACCGTCGCGGCCTGGCGCGCCCGCGAGCGGCGGGCCTGGCCGGTGCACCACGGGTTCAGCCCCCTGGTGGTGCCCCGGCCGCGCGACTGGAGACGCGGGCTCGACGTCTGCGGCTACTGGTGGCCCTGCACGAGCGAGGACACCCGCCTCCCCTCCGCGCTGGAGGACTTCCTGGACGCGGGCCCCGCTCCGGTCTTCGTGGGCCTCGGCAGCGCGACCGTTCCCGATCCCGGGCGGCTGAGCGGCGAGATCGTGCGCGCGCTGCGGGCCGCCGGGCTGCGCGGGGTGATCCAGCGGGGGTGGGGCGGGCTGCACGCCACCGGCGACGACATGGTCACCGTCGGCGAGGTGCCGCACTCGGCGCTGTTCCCCCGGATGGCGGCGGTGGTGCATCACGCCGGGGCCGGCACGACAGCGGCGGGGCTGCGGGCCGGGGTTCCCGCCGTGCCCGTGCCGGTCCAGTTCGACGAGGGTTTCTGGGCGGCGCGGCTGGTGGCGCTCGGGGTCGCGCCCGGCACCGTGTCGCCACGCCGGCTGCGCGCCGAGCGGCTGGCGCCGGCCCTGGTCCGGGCGACCACGGACCCCGCGTACCGCCGGAACGCACGGGCCCTGGCGGAACGCCTTCGCGCGGAGGACGGGGTGGCCCCGGTCGCGAGGACCCTCGCCCGCTTCGAGCACCCCGGACGGTCCTGAGGGCCATGGACGTGACCCGCCTCCGCCCCGCCACGGCCGGCTACGAGCCCGGGGTGCCGTCCGTGACCCATCCCGCGGGCCGCAGGATCGCCAGGAGCTGGCGGACCAGTTCCTCCACCACCTCGTCCAGGGTCGCGTCCACCCAGCCGGCGTTCCAGTCGTGCAGCAGGCCGTTCACGCTGCCGATGAAGGCGGTCGCGGCCAGCCGGTAGTCGCGCGGCGCCGCCTCCCCGCGGGCCACGGCGCCGGCCGCCTCGCCGCAGATGAACTCCACCCACCGGGCCCGGCGGGCGAGCCGCTGCTCCTCCAGCCGCGAGCTCACGCCGATGATCTCCATAAAGGTGATGCGGATGCGGCGCGGATCACTCGTCACGTTCGCCGCGTAGGCACGGAAGAGGGCGGTGGCGCGCTCGGCGAGCGGCAGGTCGCGGGCCTCGGCGAGCGCGTCCAGGGCAGCCCGCTCGGCCCAGTCGTTGACCTGGAGATGGAGGACCGCCAGGACGTCCTCGAGGCTGCGGAACGCCTCGTAGAACTGGCGCGTGGACAGTCCCGCCGCCTCACTGAGGGCCGCCACGGTCGTTGACCGGTACCCGGGTCCGGCGCCGAACAGTTCCAGCCCCGCGTCGAGGAAGCGACGGCGGCGCTCCGCCTGCCGCTCCTCGGCCGTCCGGCCGCCGTACCGGCCGGTGGGCTGTCTGACCCTGCCGTCCACGCGTTCCTCCTCTGGCCCGAGCCGGCGTTCGCCCTTTCGCCGATTTTCTCGTGCACCGCCCCTTGTGAAGAGGCTCCCCCAGTCCTTACTTTCCAGTAAGTGCACTTTGAAAGCACGCGTGTTCAGATTGCAGCTTGTCATGATCACGACATTTCTCTTGTCGCGCACGCACAGCACGCGCCACCCGGTTCGCCGACCCGCACTCCCCCACTACGACAGGGACCCTCCATGTCCGTGCTCAGAGCCAGACACCTCTGTACGCTCGCCGCGGCCCTCACGCTGACCCTCGGCGGCACGGCGACCGCCGCGTCCGCGGCCGCCGTCCAGGCCGGCACCTCCGATCTGCGCGAGGTGATGTTCGTCGGAAACAACTGGGAAGGCACCGCGGACGTCATCAAGTCCACCGGCGACTTCGCGAAGGTCGGCCGGGTCGACGTCATCCCGGACAAGGCCGAGCGGATGGCGGCGATCAACGCGGACCCCATCAAGTGGGCCTATTTCATGGGCATCCGCAACGGCGTCGGTGAGGGGCACGACCAGTTCGTCGACGACATGTACTCCACGCCCGACGGACGGTCGGTGGTGGTCTCGCGCCCGAGTTTCGCCGACGTGGTCTCGATCGACCTCGCCACCGGACGGATCAACTGGCGTTTCGCCGTGTCGGGTTACCGATCCGACCACATGGCCGTGTCGCCGGACGGCACCCGGGTCGCGGTGTCGGCCTCCACCGCGAACACCGTGCACGTGCTCGACATCACGACCGGCAGACAGCTCGGCTCGTTCGCCACCGGCGACAAACCGCACGAGAACATCTTCACCCGCGACGGCAAGTACATCTGGAACATGGCCATCGGCGACGTGACCACCGCTCTCGACGAGCCCTGGCTGGACTGGACGAAGGGCGACCGGAAGATCACCGTCGTCGACGCGGCCACCTTCAAGCAGGTGAAGGTGATCGACATGCGTCAGCGCCTCGACGCCATCGGCCTCAGGGACTACTCCGACGCCGTGCGGCCGGCCGTCTTCTCGCCGGACGAGTCCAAGCTGTACTTCCAGGTCTCGTTCTTCAACGGCTTCCTGGAGTACGACGTGGCCACCGACAGGATCACCCGGGTGAAGACCCTCCCGAAGAACCCCGCGACGAGCAGCGACCGCACGACATGGGTCAACGACTCGCGCCACCACGGCATTTCGATGAACCCGTCGGGCACCGCGCTGTGCGTCGCGGGGACCATGGACGACTACGCGACGGTCGTCGACCGTGCGACCCTCCAGGAGGGGCCGCTGATCCCCGCCTCCAAGCCGTACTGGGCGACCGTGAGCGGCGACGGCAAGGACTGTGTCGTCTCCGAGAGCGGCGCCGACCAGGTCACCGCCATCGACTTCGCCACCGGGCAGAAGACGGTGTCGGTGCCGGTCGGCGACCATCCCCAGCGGGTCCGGCTCGGCCACGTAGAGGCGAACTGGACCGGTTCGTCAGGTAGTTGACCGGCGCTCAGCCGAATCGCACGGCGGCCCAGGCGGCGAGTTCGGTCCGGGCCCCGTTCAGCAGGGCGGCGGACGGAGCGGTGGCCCCGTTCGTGACCAGCGCGTAGTGCACGGTTCCCGAGCCGGACGCGGTGAGCAGGAGGCGCCTGCTTCCGGTCCCGCCCGGCTCGGGAGCCACGGCCACGGGCGTCGTCGTGGTGTAGGCGGGCGGGGAGACCAGCGCGCCGAGATCGGACACCACCGTCGTGGCCGAGGTGGGGAACGAGGCCGGCAGATGGAGTTCGGTGGGCGCGGACCCGCCGCCGGAACGCCAGACGAGCAGGCCGTACTGACCCGTTCCCACCAGTTGGGAGACCTGGGGCAGGGTGGAGGGCACCGGGTTCCAGGTCAGCGTGGTGGAGCCGTCGCGGGAGCGGTCCTCGTAGGTGAAGGCGAGGCTGGAGCCGGCGGTGGCGCCGGGGTACAGCCGGTCGAGGAGCCGGGCGTCCTGGCGCAGGACGGCCGTACCCGAGTCGTCGAGGCGCACGGCGGAGAGGTCCTCGTCGTTCCAGGCGTCGCCCGAGGTCAGAACCTTGCCCGGGTTGTCGTTCATCAGCTCGTGGTGACGGCCGCTGTAGATGTCCCACTGCCACTGGGTACCGGACAGGACCGGCCCCGAGGACGCCGCCCCGGTCCACCAGCCGGAGCCGGGCAGGCGGGAGTCGAGGGCCTGGTACATCGCCTTGTCGACGGTCGGGGCCTTGTCCGAGACCGTGCCGGAGAGCGGATGGCCGAACTCGCTGACGACGGCCGTGGTCCCGGCGGCCGAGGCCCGGTCCCGGACGGCCGCGAAGTCGCTCGCGTACTGGCCGTCCGACGCCTTGCCCCACATGAGGATGCCCGAGATGGCCTTCTGGTCGTAGAAGTGGGTGTTGAACACATAGCGCGGACCGAGGGTGCCCGCGTCGAGCAGTCCGCCCTCCTGCTTCTGGGACGAGATGTTGGCGTTCCAGAAGAGGTTCGGTTCCACGAAGGCGGGCTTGTCCTGCCATCCGGCCGCGTCCATGCGGGCCCGGAACCTGCCGTAGAACGGCCAGAGCAGGTCGCGTTCCCAGGTGCGGCTCGTCTGGCCCGAGTCGTAACTGCCCGCGTAGGGCTCGTTGTACGGGTCGAAGCCGGCGACGCCCGCGAACTCGGCCGTGGTGAGGTGCTGCCGGACGTACGTCATCGTGGCCTGGGCCGTGGTGAGGAAGGCGTCCTGGAGGCCGTAGGAGTTGTGCCAGAAGTCGCGCTGCGCGGCCTTGACGGCGTTGTTCTGGGTGATGTTCTGGCCCCAGAACAGGCAGATGCCGCAGGACTCCTGCGGGTATCCGCCCGCGGTCACCGCCCATGCGGGGGCGCCGTCGCCCGAGTACCAGCTTCCCGAGTTGAAGAGGTGGCGGGAGTAGAGGTCCTGGTGGAAGTCGGGGAAGACACGGACGCCCGCGTCGAGGAAGGCGCGCATCTGGTCGGTGGCCGCGGCGAGATAGGCGCTGTCGACCTGGCCGCGGACCGGTTCGGCGTGCGCCCAGGAGAACAGGAAGCGCACGGAGTTGCCGCCGCCCAGTGCGCGCAGCGCCGTCGCGGACTTCGTCGCGTCGGCGACCGACGCGAAGGGCAGTCCGCCGTTCTCCTCCAGCTTGGTCTCGCCGGAGACGTTGTAGCCGCGCAGCACGACCTCGCGGCCGAGGCCGTCGGTGAAGCGGCCGTTCGCGACCGTGAGGCCGGCGGCGGCCGGCTGGTCGAACCAGAGGGAGTCGGGGAGTCCGTCCGCGGCGGCGGGCCGGGTGCCCGCCGCCGTGAGGAATCCGGTGAGGAGTACGAGGACGCCGAGCAGACGCGCGCGCAATCTTGGCATGCCCACAACAGTCCTGCGGGCCTCGGAGACCGTCAACACCTCTGACTCATGAGTAAGTTTCTCGTTTCGCCCCGCCTCGCGCGGCGGCCGGGAGTGCGGCCGGCCGCCGGCTCAACCTCCCACCCTGCGCGTCAGGTTCAGCAGATACTCCTTGCGGTCCAGCGGGTTCAGATCGGTCCGGGGACGGTCCGGGATCACGTCCGGCGCCACGGGCGCGTAGTGGTCGAAGGCGCATTCCAGCTCGCCCTCTCCTCGCGTCGGGCCCGGGAGCTGCTGCTCCAGCTCGTGCGCCCGCACCACCGGGAGAATCCCCTCCAGCACACACGAGGAGCCGTGGATCCGGGTGGTCCGCGGCACGGCCCGCTGTCGGGCCAGCAGGGGCAGCACGGCGCCGAGCGTGTCCGCGGGCGCCTCCAGACGGAAGTGGTGCACGGGCTCGTACACCTGGGTCCCGGCCGCGCGCAGTGCGGCGGTCAGCACCAGCGGGGTCAGGCCCCTGAAGTCGGCACCCGTGCTGGACATGCTCTTGTCGAAGCCCTGGTGGGCATGGCTCTGGCGCGGCGAATAGCCCGAGTGCGTCATCGTGACGACGCAGTCGGTGACCTGCCAGCCGTGCAGTCCCTGTCCCAGCGTCTCCTCGACGGTGTCCTCGACCGCCTTGAAGAACGCGTACGGCATCGATCCGAGCTCGACCTCCAGCCGGAAGTCCACGCCTGAGCCGACCGGCGCCGGCTCGACGCGCAGGCCGACGGTCGCGAGGAAGGGATTGGGGTCCTTCTTGTTGAACTCGACCGCGGTGCCGGTGCCCAGGGGCCGTTCGACACAGAGCGGGGTCGTCTCGCGGAACAGGACGTCGACGCCGAACTCGTCGGCCAGGGTCGCCTGAAGGACCTCCTTCTGCACCTCGCCGTAGAGCGACACGGAGATCTCCCCGCGCAGTTCGTCGTGCCGCAGTCCGATGAGCGGGTCCTGCTCGGCGAGTTGGGTGAGCGCCGTATGCAGCGCGCCCTTGTCGGCCGGGCGGCCCGGAGAGACGACGGTCTCCAGGGTCGGCGGGGCGAAGTGGTGCCCGCCCGCCGGCGAGAGCGGCGGTTCGCCGATGGTGTCGCCGATCCGGACGGCGCCGAGTCCCCACAGCTTGCCGATGCGTCCCGCGCTCACGGACGCCTCGCGGACCGCCGAGCCCTGGTCGAAGACGCTGATCGCGGTGACCTTCCCCTCCTCGCCGTCGCGCAGGGTGAGCCGGTCGCGGGTCCGCAGGGTGCCCGAGAACATCCGCGCGTACGCGATCTTCTCGCCGGCCGCTCCGCGTTCGACCTTGAAGACGCTGCCCGACAGCGGCCCGTCGGCGTCCGCCTCGGCCACGGGCAGCAGCTCCCGGATTCCGGCGACGAGATCGGTGACGCCCGCGCCCGTCATGGCCGATCCGAAGAACACGGGGTGCACCAGGGCCTGCCCGGTCTGCCGGACGAGCGCGGCGCGCAGACGCTCGTACGACACACCTTCCTCGACGTACGCGGCCAGCAGCTCCTCGTCGTGCCCGGCGAGGGGGTCGAGGAGGTGCGGCCGCAGCCCGTCGGCGGGGTAGGGGGTGAAGTGCGCGTCCCGCGTGCCCAGTTCGCCGGGCTCGCCCATCGGGACGATCGCCGGGGTGAGGCGTTCGGAGATCTTGGCCAGGATCTCCTCGTGCCGGGCTCCGCGGCGGTCGATCTTGTTCACGAAGATCAGCGTGGGAATGCGCAGCCGCTGGAGCGTCCGCATCAGCACGCGTGTCTGCGCCTGCACGCCCTCCACGGCCGACACGACGAGCACGACGCCGTCGAGCACGCCGAGGACCCGTTCCACCTCGGCGATGAAGTCCGGGTGACCGGGGGTGTCGATCAGGTTGACGGTGAGGTCGTCGATCGCGAAGGAGACGACGGCGGATTTGATCGTGATGCCGCGCTGCCGCTCCAGCGCGAGGAAGTCGGTCCGGGTGTTCCCGTCGTCGACGCTGCCGATCTCGTCGATGACCCCGACCGTGTGCAGCAGCCGCTCGGTCAGGCTTGTCTTACCGGCGTCTACGTGCGCCAGGATTCCCAGGTTGAGCATATGCACCGGGTGTCATGTCCTTTGAGATGAGAGTGATTCCTTCCTGGGGGGACATGAACGGTGCGCGCATGTGCTGCTCCTCGGGCCCGGTGAACACGTTCCCGCCAGTGCAGCAGGAGGCCGGCCGGGACGGCAACGTATTAACGCTCAACGAAATCTCGTCGCGGGGCGGATCCTTGAAGGTGGCCCGGGAGGGCGTGGCCACGGCGAGAGGAGTGGGCGATGCGTGACATCCTCCCCGCGCTCCACGCGTGGTACACGGCCGGCTCGCCCTTCGGACTGGCCACGGTGGTGGCGGTCGGCGACAGCGCGCCCCGCGACCCGGGCGCGGCCATGGCGGTGGGTCCGGGGGACGAGGTCGTGGGCAGTGTGTCCGGCGGCTGTGTCGAGGGCGCGGTCTTCGAACTGGCCCGGGAGGTGATCGCCTCGGGCGAGGCGCGCCTGGAGACGTTCGGGTACAGCGACGAGGACGCCTTCGCCGTCGGGCTCACCTGCGGCGGGGAGATCACCCTGCTGGTCCGGCGGGTGTCGGCGGCCGACGATCCGGCCTTCGGCGCGGTGGCCGAGTCGGTGGCGGCGGGCCGGCCGGTGACGCTGGCGACGGTGCTGGACGGCCCGGCGCAACGGGGGGCGACGCTGGCCGTCCGGCCCTACGCGCCCCTGGCCGAGGCCGGAACCCCCGACTCGACGCCCTCCACCGGCCCAGGGGGCGCGGACGGCTCGGCGGGCGCGGACAGCTCGGACGGCACCCCCGGCCCGGTGGGCCCGGAGGGCACCCCCGGCCTGGTCGGAGCGGACCGCACCCCCGGCCCGGCAAGCCCGCACCGCACCCCCGGCCCGGCAGGCCCGGATGGCGCCGGCGGCCCGGCAAGCCCGGTGGCCCCGGACGGCGCCGCCTCCGTCCCGTCCGGGCCGAGGGACCCGGACGCCGGGGTCGTCGGGTCGCTCGGGTCCGAGGGGCTGGACGTCGCCGTCGCCGCCGACGCGCGGGGGGAGCTGGCTCAGGGGGCGACGGGGCGTCGGCACTACGGGCCGCACGGTGAGCGGCGGGAGGACGCCGTCACCGTCTTTCTGCACTCCTTCGCGCCGCCTCCGCGCATGCTCGTCTTCGGCGCGATCGACTACGCGTCCGCCGTCGCCCGCATCGGGGCCTTCCTCGGCTACCGGGTCACGGTGTGCGACGCCCGTCCGGTGTTCGCCACGCCCGAGCGCTTCCCGGCGGCCGTGGAGGTCGTCGTGGACTGGCCGCACCACTACCTGAGCGGCACGACGACCGACGCGCGCACGGTGATCTGCGTCCTGACGCACGACCCCAAGTTCGACGTGCCCCTGCTGGAGGAGGCACTGCGCCGCCCGGCCGCGTACATCGGGGCGATGGGCAGCCGCCGCACCCACGACGACCGCCTGGAACGGCTGCGCGCGGCCGGCGTGCCGGAGCACGAGCTGTCCCGGCTGCGCTCCCCCGTCGGCCTCGACCTCGGAGCCCGTACGCCGGAGGAGGTGGCCGTGTCCGTCGCCGCGGAGATCATCGCGCTGCGCTTTGGCGGCAGCGGGCTGCCCCTGACGGCCAGGGGCGGCGCGATCCATCCCCGGTGAGCCGAGCCGCGCCCGGTGCCGGGTGACGCGTGTCCGGCCCGGTGGCCGTGGGATCAGCCGGTGCGCGGGGGCAGCCGGTGCAGGGTCACTTCGGTGAGCCGGCCGTCGCTCGCCGTCGCGGTCATGTACGTGCGGTACGGCTCGCGGCGGCGGTCGGTCGGGGAGCCGGGGTTGAGCAGGCGCAGCCCGGTGGGCGCGGTGCTGTCCCAGGGAATGTGGCTGTGGCCGAAGACCAGGACGTCGAGGTCGGGAAAGCGCCGCGCGCAACGCTGTTCGCGGCCTTGGGCGGAGCCGGTCTCGTGGACGACGCCGAAGCGCAGGCCGCCCAGCCCGGCACGGGCGATCTCGGGGAGCCGGGCCCGCAGAGCCGGGCCGTCGTTGTTGCCGTACACCCCGATGACCCGCCGGGACCGGGCCTCCAGCAGGTCGAGGGTGGCGGTGTCCACCCAGTCCCCCGCGTGGATCACGACGTCGGCCGTCGGGAGCTCGGCGAGCAGCGCGGCGGGGAGTTCCCGGGCCCGCTCGGGCAGATGGGTGTCGGACATGATCAGCAGCCGCACGGCTTCACCTCGTCAGTCGAGCGCGATCTCGCTCCAGACCTGCTTCCCGCCGCTCACCGGCACCGTGCCCCAGGTCGCAGACATCGCCTCGACGAGCAGGATGCCCCGGCCCCCGGTGGCCTCCCAGCCGATGCTGGTGGGCTTGATCGGCGTGCGGGGCGAGTTGTCGGCGACCGCGATGCGCAGGCGGTGGTTGACGAGGGTGAGGTCGAGCCTGACCTGGCCGTCGGTGTGCACCAGGGCGTTGGTGACGAGCTCCGAGACGATCAGCAGGGCGGCGTCCGTGTACGCGCCGACGCCCCAGCTCCGCAGGGCGCGCCGGGTGTAGCGGCGGGCGTGCCGGACCGCCTCGGGGACCCGCCAGACGGTCCAGCTCTCGCGGAGCGGCAGGACCTCCATGCCGTCGTACCGCATCAGCAGGAGGGCCACGTCGTCGCTGCGGTTGGCGCCCGTGAGCAGTTCGTCGGCGACGAGACCGAGGTGGGCGGGGTCGGAGCCGGCCAGGCCCTCGGCGAGCCGTTTCAGACCGTCCTCGATGTCGACCTCGACGGACTCGACCAGACCGTCGGTGGTCAGCGCGACGATGGTGCCGGGCTGGAGCCTGAGCGGGCTCATGGGGTAGTCGGCCTGCCGGATGACACCGAGGGGCGGCCCGGTCTCCGACTCGGGGACCTCGGTGCGGCCGTTCGGGTGACGCAGTACCGGCGGGATGTGTCCGGCGCGCACATACCAGGCGGACCCCTCCTCCATGTCGATGTCGACATAGCAGCAGGTGGCGAAGAGGTCGGTCTCCAGATCGAGCAGGAGCCGGTTGGCGTGCGAGACCACCACGTCGGGCGGGTGGCCCTCGACGGCGTAGGCGCGCAGGGCGGTGCGCATCTGGCCCATGACGGTCGCGGCCGAGGCGTTGTGCCCCTGCACGTCACCGATGACGAGGGCGACGTGGTTGTCGGGCAGCGGGATGACGTCGTACCAGTCGCCGCCGACGTCCAGGCCCGATGTGGTGGGCAGATAGCGGGCGACGGCGACCGCGCCGGGCAGCCGGGGCAGCCGCCGTGGGAGCAGGGTCCGCTGGAGCATGGAGATCAGTTCGTGCTCGGCGTCGAAGGCGTGGGCGCGCACCAGGGCCTGCCCGGCGAGGCCCGCGGAGGCGGTGAGCAGCGCTCGCTCCTCGGGTCCGAACTCGTGCGGGGCGTCCCAGCCGATCAGGCAGGCGCCGGCCATGCGGCCGCCCGCGGGCAGCGGCAGGACGGCGAGTCCGCCGGGTCCGACCTCGGCGAGCGCGGGCTCCAGGTCCGCGCCGGCGGGCCAGATGGCGGGCCGCCCCTCGCTGAGGGCCGCGGCGAGCGTGGGCATGGCCCGGACCGGGGCGTCGGGCCACTCCGAGCGCCATTCACTGCGCCACAGCTCCGGCCAGAATTCCGGCTGAGGGGGGTCCAGGAGCGTGACGACGAGTCGGTCGCCCTCCAGCTCGGCGACGGCGATCCGGTCGGCCTGGAGGGGCTTGCGCAGGGCGGCGACGACGGCCTGGCCGACGTCGCGGACGGTGCCGGCGGTGGCGAGGGCGGCGGCGAGGCGCTGGACGCGGCCCACGTCGTTCAGGCCGGAGCGCAGCTTGGAGGCGTCGGAGACGGTGCCCACGAGCCGTGCGGGGCGGCCCTCGGCGGAGGGCAGCAGCCGGGCGCGCAGCCGGAGCCACTTGTGGCCGCCGGACGGCTGGAGGATACGGAACTCCAGCTCGCGGTCGCCGATCGACGTGTGGTCCGGTTCGACCGCGGACATCAGTGCCGGGAGGTCCTCCGGCACGGCCATCGACAGCAGGGTCTCGACCTTGCCGTCGAAGGCGGTGGGGGACAGTCCGAACAGTTCGAGCACGTCGTGGTCGACCTCGACGTGTCCGGTGTCCATGGCGAGGCTGAACGAGCTGGCGGGCAGGTCCGCCGCCGCGTCCGGCGGCGCGGGCGGGACGACGACGGCTTCGGCGATCAGCCCGAGGCAGGCCCGGTCCTCGTCTCCGAAGCCGGCGGGGCCGTCGCTGACGGCGACCATGCAGCCGTTGTCCCGCAGGGGCAGAACGGCCAGCGAGAAGTCCTGGGAGGCCACCCGCCGGGCGTCGGCGCAGCGGGCGAGCTCCTCCGGCCCGAGCCAGCACGGCTGGCCCGAGCGCAGGGCCTCCGCGGCCGGGGAGCCGCCGGACAGGGGGTAGCTGTCGCGGAGCCCGTACAGCGTCCTGGGCACCCCCGCGGACTCGGCCAGATGCAGTTCACCGCCGCTCACACTCGGTGAGTACACGGCGGCCACGGCCGCACCGGTGAAGACGAGTGCCTGTTCCAGCAGGCGGTGCAGCCGTTCGCGCGGGTCGAGATCCGCGGTGAGCGTCTTCAGGGCAAGTTCGGCACGCGACGTTCTCGTTCCGCGTTCCGCAGCACCCTCACTGACCACGCCGTCATTACAGCGCTTCCCGGGCTCGGGCGCAGCCCCTGTGACCGTTCCGAACGCGTCGGGCCTGCGGTGAAGGCCGTGCGGGACGGCCGATCGAACGAAATCGAATCCGCCGGGGTTCATGTGTTTCACACAGCGCTCTCATGACGAAAGTGGCGGTTCGTGTCCCGCCCGGCCGGGACGGGTCGCCGGGCCGGGCGGCCGCCGGGGCGGACGGGTCGGCTCGCCGTGCGCGATCGGCCGACAGGGAGGAGCCTTGTCCCCTGGAAGGCGGAGGTCGTGGACGGCCCCGCGAGGAGGTGGTCGCCGTGTCCGACGGACAGGAGACCGCGCAGGCGCCGGCCGGCCGGCCGGCCCCCGTGGGACGTCCGCTGCTGTCGCTGGCGCTGGCCGCGATGCTGGACGACGTGGACGCCCACTCGGGAGCCGTCTATCTGCTGGCCGCCCAGGAGCCGGTGCTGGAGATGACGGTCTCCGCGGGACTGCCACGGGCCTTCGCCGCGCCGTGGGAGCGTGTGGGGCTCAACGCGCCGATCCCGGTCGCCGAGGCGGTACGGGAGCGGCGGCTGGTCTGGGTGGGGGGCGAGCACGAGATGGCCCGCAGGTATCCCCGGATCGCGGTGGTGCTCCCGTATCCCTTCGCCCTCGTCGCGCTTCCGGTGGCGACACCGGGCACGGTGTACGGGGCCGTCTACGTGACCTGGCCGGGCTCGCATCCGTCCGATCTCTCCGACCGGGAGCGCGATCGCCTCACGGCGGCCTGCGACCGGCTGGCGCTGCGGCTGGAGCGGGCCGCCGCGGAGAACCGCCCGCTGCACCCGGAGCCGGACCTGCTCACGCCCTCCCCCACGGCGCCGGGCGGCACGCTCGGCTCGGTGGAGGCGGCGCGGATGGTGGGGCGGCTGCCGTACGGGCTGTGCTCGCTGGATCTGCACGGGCGGGTCGGCTTCGCGAACGCGGCGACGGCCGAGCTGCTCGGAGTGCCGGTCAGCGGTCTCCTGGGCACCCAGTTGTGGGCGGCCGTGCCCTGGCTGAACGACCCGGTCTACGAGGACCGCTACCGGGCGGCGCTGATCAGCCAGCACGTGACCTCCTTCGTCGCGCTGCGTCCGCCGGGCGACTGGCTGTCGTTCCGGCTGTATCCGAGTACGAGCGGGCTCAGCGTGCGGATCTCGCGGGCCCGCCCGGTGTCGGAGATGACACGGGCGGGACCGCAGCAACGCGACGGCAGCCCCCGTCTGGTGACGATCTCCCATGTGCTGAGCCTGGCGAGCGCGCTGACGGAGGCGGCGGGCGTGCAGGACGTGGTGCAGCTCGTGGCGGACGAGATCTCGCCCGCCGTCGGCAGCCAGTCCCTCGTCGTCCTCGCCAGCCGGGCCGGGCGCCTGCACGTCCTCGGGCACCGGGGCTATCCGGACGCGCACATCGTGGAGCGCTTCAACGGACTGCCGCTGAGCGAGCAGACCCCGGGCACTCAGGCGCTGAACACCGGTGTGCCCGCGTTCTTCGACTCGCGCGAGCAGTTGGAGCGCCTGTATCCGTCGCGGAACGCCACACCCGACGGCATGGGCGCGTGGGCGTATCTGCCGCTGGTGGCCTCCGGGCGGCCGGTGGGCACCTGTGTCCTCGGGTACGCGCAGTCCCACCACTTCGCGGCCGACGAGCGCGCGGTGCTGACCAGTCTGAGCGGGCTGATCGCCCAGGCGCTGGAGCGCGCCCTGCTCTACGACGCCAAGCTCCAGCTCGCACAGGGGCTGCAGGCCGCACTGCTGCCGGCGTCGCTTCCGCCGTTGGCCTCGGTGGAGGCGGCGGCGCGCTATCTGCCGGCGACCCAGGGCATGGACATCGGCGGGGACTTCTACGACATGGTGACCTCGAACGGCCGGGCGGCGGCGGTGATCGGGGACGTGCAGGGGCACAACGTGACGGCGGCCGGGCTGATGGGGCAGATCCGTACCGCCGTCCGCGCGTACACGGCGGTCGGCCAGGCGCCGGAGGAGGTGATGGGCAGCACCAACAGGCTGCTCATCGATCTGGGCACCGAGCTGTTCGCCAGTTGTCTGTATCTGCGCCTCGACCCGGCGCGCGGGGTCGCGGTGATGGCCCGGGCGGGGCATCCGCCGCCGCTGCTGCTCCGGCCGGACGGCAAGGTGAAGGTGCTCGACCTGGCGGGCGGGCCGCTGCTGGGGATCGACCCCCACGCCGTCTATCCGACGACCGAGGTGCCGCTGGTCCCCGGGTCGGTGCTCGCCCTCTACACCGACGGTCTGATCGAGTCCCCCGGTGTCGACATCGAGGACGCGCTCGCCGACCTCGCGCGACGGCTCGCCGAGAACGGGCACCAGCCCCTGGACGAGCTGGCCGACACACTGCTCCAGCAGGGCGGGGAGGCCACGCAGGGGCGGCCCGACGATATCGCCCTGCTCCTGCTGCGGGTACGGCCGCGCGGCGGGACCGACGCCGGATGAGGAGCGGTCCGGCCCTCCCGCCGGAGGGCCGGACCTGTCCACTGTCGACCGGAATTCCCTGTTCCGTTGGCCGGTCAGTGGTTCTTGATCGCCGGATTCACCGGCTTCACGGGGCGGACACGAGGTCCGGCCCGTCACCCGTGGCGGGGGCCCCCAGCTGGGGCGCCGCCCCCGCCGACTGGTGGTTGCTGTGGGTCGTTTGGTGGGGGGGGGTGTGGCCCGGGGCCGCCCCCCCCCCGGCACAG
>NZ_JBHYXD010000056.1:49938-52420 GCF_042751995.1 Streptomyces sp. NPDC059371
GGGGGCGCACCGGGGGCCGGCCCCGACCCCGGGGGCGGGGCCCCAGGGGGGGGCCGCGGCACCGGACTACTGGTGCTTCCTGTGGGACTTGTGGTGCGTCGCGTTCTGGCCGGTGCCCGCACCCGCCGCGTCACTGGCGCTCGGGTCCACCGCGTCACCGCCGGCGCCGGGGTCCACGGCGCTCGCGCTCGGGTCCACCGCGTCTCCGCCGGCGCCCGGGTCCACGGCGTCACCGCCGGCGCCCGGGTCCACGGCACTCGCGCTCGGGTCCACCGCGCCGCCGGCACCAGCGTCACCGGCACCCGCGTCACCGGCACCCGCGTCGCCCGCACCGGCACCCGCGTCACCGGCGCCCAGCGTCGCGCCAGTCGCCGCCAGGGCGGTGGTGACGGGCTGGAAGAAGGTCTCGCCGCCGGCCGTGCAGTCACCGCTGCCGCCGGAGGTCAGGCCGACCGCACCGCCGTCCTGGGTGAACAGGGAGCCGCCGCTGTCACCCGCCTCGGCACAGACATCGGTCTGGATGAGGCCCGTGACGGTGCCCTCCGGGTAGTTCACGGTGGCGTTGAGACCGGTCACGTTGCCGTCGTGCAGACCCGTGGTGCTGCCCATCCGGAAGACCTGCTGGCCCACGGCGGCCTCGACGGCCTGGTTGATCTGGACGCTCTGCCCGTTGCCGACGTTCACGGCGCTGTTCGTCTTCGTGGCCGGGTCGTCGTACTTGACGAGGGAGAAGTCGCCGTTGCCGGGGAACGTGGCCTGGTCGACGGTCGCGATGGGCGCGCCGCCCTGCGAGTCCGACCACTGGGCGGCGGCGACACCGCAGTGACCCGCGGTGAGGAAGGCGGGGGTGCCGTCGCCCGCGGTGACGTTGAAGCCGAGCGAACAGCGCGCGTTGCCGCCGAAGATGGCGTCGCCGCCGTCGACGAAGGTCTTGAGGGTGCCGGCCGACTTCGAGAGGGTCGCCACGCCGGAACCGAGGTTCTTGACGGTCGACTCCACGGTGTTCCACTTGTCGCCCGTGACGGTGGAGTCCGCGGTCACGCGGATCTCGTTGGTCTTCGGGTCGACGGACCACGAGGTGCCCGGGATCGTGGCGTCGGTCTTGAGCGTCTTGGCGGCGGCCTGCAGCTCGGCGGTGCTGTTCTGCACCTGGTGGGCCACGGCACCGGCTCGCTCAATCTGGTTGACGACGTTGCTGTTGTTACCGACGACGTTGATGACGAGCTGCTTGTTCGCCGCGTCGTAGTACGAGCCGGCGAACGCGTCACCCAGTTGGGAGGCCAGCATGGAAGCGACGTCCGAGACGTCGTTCGACTTGAAGGTTCTGGGAGTGGCGGCATCCCCGTTCGACTGCGACGCGTTGGCGTTGGGCAGCAGCAGAGCTGCCGCTCCGAGCGCCGCCACGCCGCCCACCGCGATTGCGGCCTTGCGCTTGGGTATCCGTTTGTGACTCAACTCTTGACCTCCTGGGGACGGGGTCGATGCCGCGTCCGGCAGCTGACTAGGGGGGCGCCTGCTTGCCGGTTGATACGCGAGTGCCACCCGGGGTGTTCAACTGCCATTGCAAATTACGGAAGTTGACTTCACCAAAGCCGCCGATTGCGGAGGCAACCCGGTCATTTCCATCGCGCCGAGGCCGGGCGCGCGAGCGAGCCGTGTACGCGGCCCCCGGCCGGCCGCCGACGGCACCGCACCCTCCATCGGCACGCAAAGCGACCGGCTGACGACGCTCCGTCGATGAGCAGAGGCGGAATCCCGGATTCAGGGAATCTGCACAGCGCATGCTCACCGGCGTCACCGCGGACCGGGGATCTGCACAGTCGCGCGCCCCCCGCGCGCCTGTGGGCCGGGACCACCCCCCTCGGCGCGCGGGTGGCAAGGGCCGGGGTGAACCGATGCCGCGCAGCATGTGAAGAAGTGACCGCAGAGGCGTGTGCGCCCCTGCACGGTTCACCGCCCATGGAGCACAAGTCCGCAGGTGAGAGCCCTGGTTGATTGGAAGCGCGCCCCGCGGCCGTGCTTTGATCCGTTGCACCGCGGAGGTCGCACAGCTCCCGGGAACGGGAGCCGCACCCCAGCGGTGGCGGCCGTCGTCTGTCCCCCCAGAGGGGGCCGCTCTCCCCCTTGTGAATATCCATATGAAGGGAAGTTCCATCATGAACTCCACCCCCCGTGTCGAGACCGCCGAGATCTCCGACGCCGACCTCGACAACGTCTCCGGTGGCCTCGCGCTGAACGCCGTCGGCACCGTCACCGGCCTGGTGGACGGCGTTGCCCCGGTCTCCGGCGTCCTGGGCACGGCCATCGGCACCGTCGAGGGTGTGACCGGCCTGAACACCGCCCCGGTCACCGGCCTGGTCGCCGGTCTCTGATCGCGTTTCAAGCCGCCGAGTCCCGGGACCCCCCCCCCCGGTGCCGGGCACAACGGGGGGGGGTGGCCCCGCTAACGGGTGTGAAGAGAGCCGTGACGTGCGCCCCCCAA
>NZ_JBHYXD010000056.1:52430-56880 GCF_042751995.1 Streptomyces sp. NPDC059371
GCAACCGCCCCGGCCCCCCGCCCACTTCACGCTACCCACCCCCCCGTGCCCCCCCCCCCCCCCCACGGCCCCGCGACTCTCGGGTGCCGTGAGCCTCTCGAACAGGTGAGAAGAGTCCCGTGCAGTTCCGCCAACAGGCCCTCGCCAAGCTGCGGTCCCCCGAAGAGCTCGACCTTCCGGTGCGCCTCGCCCGCCCGCAGGGCCGGCTCGTGCTGGCCGTGACGGTCCTCGCCATGGCCGCCGCCTCCGTCTGGGCCGTGACCGGCACCGTCGCCTCCACCGTCGGCGCGCCCGCCGTTCTCACCCACGCGGAGGGCAGTTACATCCTCCAGAGCCCGGTCGCCGGGCAGGTCACCGCGGTCCTCGCGACGGAGGGCGAACGCCTTCCCGGGAACGCCCCCGTACTGAAGGTGCGTACTGCCCGCGGGGAGACGGCCGTCGTCCGCACGGTCGCCGCGGGCCGTGTCACCGCCCTGGCCGCCACCATCGGCGCGATCATCTCGACCGGCGCGAACGTCGCCGCCGTGGAGAAGGTCGCCCACGCCACCGACCCGCTGTACGCGACGGTGTACGTCTCCGCCGCGAGCGCCGCGGCCGTTCCCTCGGGCGCCGCCGTCGACCTCACCGTCCAGTCGGTGCCCGCCCAGCGCTACGGAGTGCTGCGCGGCCATGTGAAGACGGTGGGCCGCACCGCGCAGACCCGGCAGCAGATCGCCGCCTACCTCGGTGACGCCCAACTGGGCGAGCAGTTCAGCGAGAAGGGCAGGCCGGTCGCCGTGCTGGTCAGGCTCGACCGCTCGTCGAACACCCGCAGCGGACTGAAGTGGTCGTCCGCGGACGGGCCGCCCTACACGCTCACCTCCATGACCCTGGCCACGGCCTCGGTCCGGCTGGCCGGTCAGCGCCCCGTCGACTGGCTCCTGCCGTGAGCGCCGCGCCGGACACCCGTGGCAGACGGCGCGCCGCCCCGCCCCGGCGCAGCGTGCCCAGGACCCGGGTCAAGAGTGTCCGCACCCCCACCGTGCTCCAGATGGAGGCCGTGGAGTGCGGTGCGGCGTCCCTCGCGATGGTGCTCGGCCACCACGGCCGGCACGTCCCGCTCGAAGAGCTGCGCATCGCGTGCGGTGTCTCGCGGGACGGCTCGCGCGCGAGCAACCTGCTGAAGGCGGCGCGCGGTTACGGTCTGACCGCCAAGGGCATGCAGATGGACACGGCCGCGCTCGCCGAGGTGCGGGGGCCCGCGATCCTCTTCTGGGAATTCAACCACTATGTCGTGTACGACGGCATGGGCCGCCGTTTCGGACGCCGGGGCGTGTTCGTCAACGACCCCGGCAAGGGCCGTCGTTTCGTGCCGATGGAGGACTTCGACACCAGCTTCACCGGGGTCGTCCTGGTCATGGAGCCGGGCCCCGGATTCCGCAGGGGCGGCCGCAGACCGGGAGTGCTGGGCGCCATGCCCGCCCGGCTGCGCGGCACTTCGGGCACGATGCCCGTCGCGGTGCTGGCGAGCCTGCTGCTGGTGGCGGTCGGCGCGGCCGTTCCGGCGCTCAGCCGGACGTTCATCGACCAGTATCTGATCGGCGGTCAGAGTTCGCTGCTGGGCGTGCTGTTCGCGTCGATGGGCGCCTCGGTCCTGCTGACGGTGGTGCTGACCTGGCTCCAGCAGGCGAACCTGCTGCGCGGCCGCCTCATCTCCTCGACGCTCTCCAGCGCCCGGTTCCTGCGCCATCTGCTGCGGCTGCCGGTCACCTTCTTCTCCCAGCGCAGTCCGGCCGACCTGGTGCAGCGGCTCCAGTCGAACGACGCGGTGGCCGAGACCCTGGCGCGCGATCTCGCCGCCGCGGGCGTGGACGCGGTCGTCGTCGTCCTGTACGCCGTGCTGCTCTACACGTACGACCCGCAGCTCACGGCCGTCGGTATCGGTGTCGCGCTGCTCAACGTGGTGGCGATGCGCGTGGTGATCCGGCTGCGCGCGACCCGCACCGCCAAGCTGCGCGCCGACACCGCCCGGCTGACCAACACCGCCTACACCGGACTGCAGTTGATCGAGACGATGAAGGCCACCGGTGGTGAGGACGGCTACTTCCGCAAGTGGGCGGGACAGCACGCCACCACGCTGGAGGAGCAGCAGCGCCTCGGGGTGCCGAGCGCCTGGCTGGGGGTGGTCGCCCCGACGCTGGCGATGCTCAACAGCGCGCTGATCCTGTGGATCGGCGGTCTGCGGGCGGTCGAGGGACAGGTCTCCGTGGGTCTGCTGGTCGCCTTCCAGGCACTGGTCACCCGGTTCACCGCGCCGGTCACCCGGCTCAACGGTGTCGCCGGCCGCATCCAGGACTTCGCGGCCGACGTGGCCCGGCTCAAGGACGTGGAGAACTTCCGGACCGACCCGCTCTACGACCGCCCCGGCAGCGGTGGATCCACCCGGCGGCTGCGGGGTCTCGTGGAACTGGAGAACATCACGTTCGGCTACAGCCCCCTCGACGAGCCGCTGCTCGCCGGGTTCTCGCTGACGGTCGGGCCGGGGCAGCAGGTCGCTCTGGTCGGCGGTTCGGGCAGCGGCAAGTCGACGGTGTCCCGGCTGATCTCGGGTCTGTACACGCCGTGGGAGGGCGCGATCCGCATCGATGGCCGCCGTCTCGAGGACATCCCGCGCGGGGCGCTGGCGTCGTCCGTGTCGTTCGTGGACCAGGACGTGTTCCTCTTCGAGGGGACGGTCCGCGACAACGTGGCGCTGTGGGATCCCTCGATCACCGACGACGCGGTGACCGCCGCCCTCCAGGACGCGGCGCTGTACGACGTCGTCGCGCGCCGTCCCGGCGGGATCCACAGCCGGGTCGAGCAGGACGGACGGAACTTCTCCGGCGGCCAGCGGCAACGCCTGGAGATCGCAAGGGCGTTGGTGCGCAGGCCCAGCGTCCTGGTGCTCGACGAGGTGACCAGCGCCCTGGACGCCGAGACGGAGCAGACCGTCATGGACAACCTGCGCCGGCGCGGCTGCGCCTGCGTGGTGATCGCCCACCGGCTGAGCACGGTGCGGGACAGCGACGAGATCGTCGTGCTGGAACACGGCTCGGTCGTGGAACGCGGGCGGCACGAGGCACTGGTGGCGGCCGGCGGTCCCTACGCCGGCCTGGTCAGGGAGCGTTGAGATGACCACGGTTCACGAAGGCGTCCACGAGCAGGACGTGGTGCTCGGGGCGCTCGGCGGCATGGGAACCCCGGTCGGCGGCGCGGGCCTGAGCCGTCTCGATCTGGAGGGTCCGCAGGTCCTGTGGCTGGTGGTCGCGGGCGCCATGGACCTGTTCGCGGTCGACGCGGCCGAGCAGGGTCACTGGCACCACCTCGGCCGGCTCGAAGCGGGCTCCTTGCTGCTCGGTCCGGTGACGGGCCCTCAGCACACGCTGGTGGGGCGGCCGTTGCGCGGCTGCGAGCTGCGCCGGATCGGGCTGCGCGAGCTGTACGAACCGGCCGGCACGGCGACCTGGTCGTACGACGCGTACGGCAACCCTCAGTTCGTGCCGCCGGCGTCGAGCCCTCTGGAGCACGCCCTCGCGCTCGGCGTCGGACGCGGTCTGTCCGTCCTCTTCCAGGCACCGACGGCCTCCGAGAACGCCCCCGCACCCACCGACGACGACGTGTTCTGGATGCGGGTCCCGCCGGGAAGCGTGCAGTACGGCTCGCTGTACGGGGCCGAGGCCGCGGCCGATCTGCTGATGGACTCCGGCGTCTGGCAGGGCATGGTCGACCAGCAGTACCGGCTGCTGTCCACGCTCGACCGCTGGATCGAGGAGCTGGAGGCCGGTCACGAGGACCGCACCGCGGCGGGCATCAAGGCCGGTGAGGCCGTCCGCGACCGCGCCGACCGGACGCTGCTCGCCTCGATCGGCAGACGGTCGGCGAAGCGCCCGACCACGGCCGAGGCCGACGCCACGTACGCGGCCTGCGAGCTGGTCGCCCGCGCGGCCGGGATCACCCTGGCCGAGCGGGCGGGCGGCGGCGCGGAGAGCGAACGGCTCGACCCCGTCGAACGGATCGCGCTCGCCTCACGGCTCCGCACCCGTTCCGTACGTCTCGACGGGCGCTGGTGGCGTGACGACATCGGCCCGCTGGTCGGCGGCCGGGCGGTGTCCGGTGCGCCGGTGGCGCTGCTGTGGCGGCGCGGCGGCTATGTCGCCGTACAGCCGTCCTCCGGGCGGGAGACGCCGGTCGAGAAGGCCAACGCGTCGGAGTTCGAAGCGCGGGCGGTGATGTTCTACCGCCCGCTGCCCGAGCGCGGGCTCGGCCCGCTGCGGCTGCTGCGGTTCTGTCTGGCGGGCACCGGCGGGGATCTGCGCAGCCTCGCGGTCAGCGCTCTGGTGACCGTGGGCGGCGGGGCGCCCGGGGCGCAACACGCCCGCCGCGCGGGCCGCCCCAAAACTTCCACAACGGATACAACACCGACAGTGTCGGG
>NZ_JBHYXD010000057.1:0-8276 GCF_042751995.1 Streptomyces sp. NPDC059371
GCGCCTCACCCCAGCACACACCCCCCCCCCCCCGGCCGCCCCATTACACTTCGGGCCCCGCCGGGCCGCGGTGGTGTCCGCGGGGCTTTCTCGGGCTCAGGCCGCCTGTCGGTCGCGGCCCACTTCGCGCATCCGCCCGAAGGCGTAGACGCAGCCGGCCAGGGCGAGGTCGGAGAGCAGCATGAAGCCGATGGCGTAGGAGCTCTTGGCGCTGTAGACGGCTCCCATGACGAGGGGCGGGACGAAGCCGCCGAGTCCGCCCGTCGCGCCGACGATGCCGGTGACGCTGCCGACCTTCGGCGGCGGCGTGACCCGCGCGACCATCGCGAAGACGCTGCCGCTGGAGGTGCCGAGGCCGGCCGCCATCACGAGGAGGAAGACCGTTCCGCCCGGGACGAGGTGGGGTTCGAACGCCTGGCACACGGCCATGATCCCCACGACGCCGAGGGCCCAGGAGGTGACGACGGCGGGGTGGACGCGGTCGGAGAGCCACCCGCCGATCGGGCGGAAGACGACGGTGACGAGCGCGAAACCGGCCGCCCGGGTACCGGCGTCGGTGGGCGACAGGTCGTACCAGGTCTTGAGGTAGGTCGGCAGGTAGACGCCGAACGCGACGATGCCGCCGAACCCGATCGCGTACAGGGCCGCGAGTTCCCAGGTGACCCGCAGTCGCCCGGCGTCACCCAGCCGCTGCCCCAGCGAGGTGGTGGGGACCACGCGGTCGGGACGGTCGGCGAGGAGGAGGTACTCCACGACGGCCATGACGGCCAGGCCGATGGCCAGCACCACGAACGGCAGGTTCTCGCCGTGCTGGTAGATGCGGGGGGTGAAGTAGCCGGAGAGAGCGACGCCGCCCATGCCCGCGCCGAACACCCCGACGGCGAAGCCACGCCGCGCGGGCGGGAACCAGGAGTTGACGAGGGGGACGCCGATCGCGAAGGTCGTGCCGCCCAGGCCGAGGATGAATCCGACGACGAGGAGGCCCGCGTAGGAGTCCTTCGCGACGATGAGCAGCAGGACGGGCACGATGGTCAGCGCGGTGACGAGCGGAAACATGATCTTCGCGCCGAAGCGGTCGGTGAGCGCGCCGACGGACACCCGGCCGAGCGAGCCCACGAGCACGGGGACGGCGACCATCAGCGACTGCTGGAAGGAGCTCAGCGAGAGCTTCTCGCCCAGCGGAGTGGCGATCGGCGAGATGAGGTTCCACGCCCAGAAGGAGATGGCGAAGCCGATCGTGGCGACGACGAGGTTGCGGTAGGCGGCGCCGGGCACCGCGGGGGCCGGGGCCGTCCGGGCGGCGCTCTGGGCGGTCACTGCACTCGCTCCCATCCGGGCCGCTCGGGAGGGGTGCCGAGCCGGCCGCGTTCACGGCTGCGGTACACGATGTAGGGGCGGAAGAGGTACTGCACCGGGGCGCTGAACATATGGATCAGCCGGGTGTAGGGGACGAGGGCGATGAGGACGCAGCCGATGACGATGTGGATCTGATAGGTCACCGGCACGCCGTCCATCCGCGCGTAGTCCGGACGCAGGGTGAAGACGCTGCGCAGCCAGGGGGCGACGGTGGTGCGGTAGTCGTACCCGTGGCCTCCGGCGTGGGTGAGCTTGGCGATCATGCCCATGAGGATGGCGGCGAGCAGGACGGCGTACATGAGCTTGTCGTTGCGGGTGGTGGCGAGGAAGACCGGCCCGTTGGCGCGGCGGCGGTAGATCAGCAGCGCGATGCCGGCGACGGTGGCGAGGCCCGCGAGCGTGCCGGTGCAGAGCGAGAGGTAGTGGTACGCGGTCTCGCTCACTCCGAGTGCGCCGGTCCAGGAGTCCGGGACGAACAGTCCGACGAGGTGGCCGGCGAGCACGAAGAGGATGCCGTAGTGGAACATCGGGGACGCGATCCGCAGCAGCCTCGACTCGTAGAGCTGCGAGGAGCGGGTCGTCCAGCCGAACTTGTCGTAGCGGTGGCGCCAGATGATCCCGCCGACGAGCAGGACGATCGTGACGTACGGCATGACCGTCCACAGGAGGCTGTCGGCGAGGCTCATCGGGGGACGACCTCCAGCAGTGGGGTGCCGAACGGCGCGAGTCCCACGTCCTCGCGCGGTGGTCCGTTGCGGGCCATCGCCTGGGCGGCGGCCCGGTCGCGGGGTGAGGCGCCGGGGAGGGTGGCGACGAGCGCCCGGAGGACTCCGGCCCACGGCGAGGCGGCCTCGACGAGGGCGAGGCGCAGCAGTTCCAGCGCCGGGCGGTGGTCGCGCAGGAGGGTGTCGGTGCCGGTGAGGGCGGAGAACTCGCAGACGGCCGGGAGGAAGTCGGGGAGTTCGCGGGTGTCCGCGTACTCCCAGCCGTGCTCCCGGTAGATCTGCTTGAAGCGCACCAGGGACCGGCCGCGGCGGCGGGTGTCGCCGTCGGTCCACCAGGTGAGGTACAGGCAGCGGCGGCCGGAGAAGTCGAACGTCCGGACGTAGTCCTGCCGGAGCCGGTCGGGGCCGCTGCCGTCCGCGTGGTCGAGGAAGGCGCGCAACTCCCCTCTTCCTGCGCCGGGTTGTTCGTCGAGGGCCGCACGCAGGACACCCAGCCCGGCGTGGAACTCGTCGTCGGGGTAGACCAGGCAGCGGGCGACCGCCGCGTGGACGACGGCGTGCGGGGTGGTCATCTCTCCTCCTCGTCGTCGTGCGGGTCCTCGGTTTCCTCGCCGTTCCCGCCGTTCCGGCGGGGGAACAGTCCGGCGGGGTGGCCCCGGCCGTCCCAGTTCAGGAGGTTGACGCGGCTGCGGGCGGGGTCGGCGGGCGCGTCGGCGGTCTGTCGGTCGCGCAGCACGTGGAAGTTCTCCACGGACATCGGCGGCGACTCGCCAGACCCTTCGCCGTAGGGGCCGGAGCCGCCCATCCCGGGCCCGCCCGCGTAGTCGAGGCTGCACTCGTCGGGCAGGACGGACTCCTCGAGGCGTCGCGCGTCGCCGACCGCGGCGGTGGGGATCACGTACCGCTCCTCGTACTTGGCGATGGCCAGCAGCCGGAACATCGCGTACATCTCCTCCCCGGACATGCCGACCGACCGGGCGATGCCCTCGTCGACCGGGGCCGGGCCGGAGGGGTCTCCGGCGAGCAGCCCGGGGCGCATCGCGCCGCGCATGGCGGCGAGCTTCTCCAGCGACGCCCGTACGGGAGCGGTGTCGCCGGCGGTGAACAGCTCGGCGAGGTACTCCAGGGGGATGCGCAGGGTGTCGATGGCGCCGAAGAGATTGCCGGTGTCCTCGCCGTCGAAGCCGGTCTCGGTGAGGGCCTCGACGACCGGGGAGAGCGGCGGGATGTACCAGACCATCGGCATCGTGCGGTACTCCGGATGGAGCGGGAGCGCCACCTTGTACGTGCTGATGAGGGCGCGGACGGGTGAGCGGCGGGCCGCGTCGATCCAGTCCTGGGCGATGCCGGCGCGCTCCGCCTCCCGGCGTACGACGGGGTCCTCGGGGTCCAGGAACACGCCGAGCTGGGCCTCGTACAGGTCGGTGTCGTCGGGTGCGGAGGCCGCTTCCAGGACCTTGTCGGCGTCGTAGAGCATGACGCCGAGGTAGCGCAGCCGTCCGACGCAGGTCTCGGAGCAGACGGTGGGCAGGCCGACTTCGAGGCGCGGGTAACACAGCGTGCACTTCTCGGCCTTGCCGGTGCGGTGGTTGAAGTAGACCTTCTTGTACGGGCAGCCGGTCACGCACATGCGCCAGCCCCGGCACTGGTCCTGGTCGACCAGGACGATGCCGTCCTCCTGGCGCTTGTACATCGCGCCGGACGGGCACGAGGCGACGCAGGACGGGTTCAGACAGTGTTCGCAGATCCGCGGCAGATAGAACATGAAGGTCTGCTCGAACGCGAACTTCACCTTCTCCGAGGCCTGTTCACGGACCTTCGCCACCATCGGGTCGAGTGCGCCGTGTTCACTGACGCCGCCGAGGTTGTCGTCCCAGTTGGCGCTCCACTCGATCTCCATGGGCTTGCCGCTCAGCAGCGACCGCGGCTGCGCGACGGGGATGTCGTCGCCGAGGGGGGCGTCGCCGAGGTTGGCGTACTCGTACGTCCACGGCTCGTAGTAGTCGTTGATGGTGGGCAGTTCGGGGTTGGAGAAGATGTGGGCGAGCTTCGAGAAGCGGCCGCCGGCCTTGAGTTTCAGCCGGCCGCGCCTGTTGAGTTCCCAGCCGCCCTTCCACGTCTCCTGGTCCTCGTAGCGGCGGGGATACCCCTGTCCGGGGCGGGTCTCGACGTTGTTGAACCACACGTACTCCACACCGCCGCGGTTGGTCCACGCCTGTTTGCAGGTGACGGAGCAGGTGTGGCAGCCGATGCACTTGTCGAGATTCATGACCATCGCGATCTGTGCCATGACGCGCATGTCAGTACTCCACCGGTTCGGTGCGGCGCCGGATGACGGTGATCTCGTCGCGCTGGTTGCCCGTCGGCCCCAGGTAGTTGAACGCCCAGCTCAACTGGGCGTATCCGCCGATGAGATGGGTCGGTTTGAGCAGCAGCCGGGTGAGGGAGTTGTGCGTCCCGCCGCGTTTGCCCGTCGTCTGTGTCCTGGGCGCGGCGATGACACGGTCCTGCGCGTGGTGCATGTACACGGTCCCGGGCGGCATGCGGTGGCTGACGACCGCGCGGGCCGCGACGACGCCGTTGCGGTTGACCGCCTCGATCCAGTCGTTGTCGCGCACGCCGATCGTCCCGGCGTCCTGCGGGGACATCCAGATGTTCTGGCCGCCGCGCGAGAGCGACAGCATCAACAGGTTGTCCTGGTACTCGGAGTGGATGGACCACTTGCTGTGCGGGGTGAGATAGCGGACGGTCACCTCCGCCTGGCCGTCGTCGCCGGTGGAGACCCTGTCCCCGAAGAGCCGCCGCATGTCGAGCGGCGGCCGGTAGACGGGCAGTGCCTCGCCGAGTTCGTGGATCCAGTCGTGGTCGAGGAGAAGTGCTGGCGTCCGGTGAGGATGTGCCAGGGCTTCGCGTGCTCGGTGTTGAGGGTGAAGGCGGTGTAGCGGCGCCCGCCCGCCTCGCTGCCGGACCACTCCGGGGAGGTGATGACCGGCACGGGTGCCGCCTGGGTGTCGGCGTACGTGACGCGCTTGCCCTCGTGCTCGGCGGCGAGGTGGGCCATCGGCTGTCCGGTGCGGCGCTCCAGCGTGTGGAAGCCCTGGGTGGCGAGGTGGCCGTTGGTGGTGCCGGACAGGGCGAGGATCGTGTTCGCCGCTTTGACGGCGGTGTCGAGGAGCGGCCGTCCCACGGCCGGCCACGCCCTGCGGACGCCGTGCCGGTCGGCGAGCAGCCGCACCTCCTCGGCCACGTCGAAGGTGATGCCCTTGACCGGCAGGCCGAGCTTCTCGGCCAGCGGGCCGAGGGTGGCCATCTTCTCGCCGACGGCACCGTAGTCCCGCTCCATCACGGTCAGTTGGGGCAATAGTCTCCCCGGTACGGGCTCGCAGTCGCCGCGCCGCCAGTCCAGCGCGACGCCCCCGGGCTGGGCAATCTCGCCGGGGGTGTCGTGCTGGAGGGCGGTCGCGACGAGGTCGCGCCGCACCCCGAGATGCCTGGCCGCCATCGCGGAGAAGGACCGGGCGAGGGCGTGGAAGGCGGCGAAGTCGGTGCGGGCCTGCCACGGCGGGTCGACGGCCGGGGTGAAGGAGTGCACGTAGGGGTGCATGTCCGTGCTGAACAGGTCGTGCTTCTCGTACCAGGTCGCGGCCGGCAGGACGATGTCCGACATGAGGGTGGAGGACGTCATGCGGAAGTCCAGTGACAGCAGCAGGTCGAGCTTTCCCTCGGGTGCCTTCTCGTGCCAGCGGACATCGCGCGGACGTTCTTCGGGCCCGGCCTCCTCGGCGCCGAGCGAGGAGGTGGTGCCGAGCAGGTGCTTCTGGAAGTACTCGGCGCCCTTCGCGGACGAGCCCAGCAGGTTCGCCCGCCAAAGGGTGACGACGCGTGGCCAGTTGGCGGGAGCGTCGGGGTCCTCCCCCGCGAATCCCAGCTTCCCTTCGCGGAGTTGGTCCACCACGTACGCGGCCGGGTCCTGGTCGCCCGCCTCGTCGCACAGGTCGAGCGGATTGCGGTCGAAGGTCGGGTAGGAGGGCATCCATCCCGAACGGGTCGCCTGGGCGAGGCAGTCGGCGGCGGTCATCCCGGCGAGGGCTCCCCTGCCGAGCGGGGAGGCGAGGGTGTCGGCGCGGTAGTGGTCGTAGCGCCACTGGTCGGTGTTCAGGAACCAGTAGGCGGTGCCGATCGCCTGGCGCGGCGGACGCGACCAGTCGGACGCCGCGGCGAGCGTGGCCCAGCCGGTCTGCGGGCGGCACTTCTCCTGGCCGACGTAGTGCGCCCAGCCGCCGCCGTTGCGGCCCTGGCAGCCGGTGAGCTGGAGGAGGGCGAGGAAGGCGCGGTAGATCGTCTCGGAATGGAACCAGTGGTTCGTACCGGCGCCCATGAGGATCATGCAGCGGCCCCGGGACCGCTCGGCGGTGTCCGCGAACTCCCGCGCGGTACGGACGGCCGCCGCGGCCGGGACGGACGTGTGGACCTCCTGCCAGGCGGGCGTGCAGGGTACGGAGGCGTCGTCGTATCCCTTGGGCCAGGTGCCGGGCAGACCGTCGCGGGCGACGCCGTACTGGGCGAGCAGCAGGTCGTACACGGTCGTCACCAGACGGCCGCCGACACGCACCGCGGGGACGCCGCCGGCACGGACCGCCCCGCTGCCCTGGCCGTGCGGCCCGCCGTCGGTGTCGAAGCGGGGCAGCAGCACCTCGGCCGGTACGGCGTCCTCCCGTCCGTACAGCGAGAGCCGGGGTTCCAGATCCCCGAGTTCCAGATTCCACCGGCCCCGGCCGGACTCCGTCCAACGGAAGCCGAGCGAGCCGCCGGGTACCTCGGGCCTGCCCGTCCGCTCGTCGAGGACGACCGTCTTCCACTCCGCGCCCTCCGCGGTGTCGCCGAGGTCGGAGGCGCGCAGGAACTTGTCCGGGACGTGCCGTCCTTCGTGCTCCCGCAGGGTGACGAGGAACGGCAGGTCGGTGAACCGCCGGACGTAGTCCGTGAAGAACGGCACCTGCCGGTCGACGAAGAACTCCTTCAGCACGACGTGGCCCATCGCGAGGGCCAGCGCGCCGTCGGTGCCGGGGTGGGGGTGCAGCCACTCGTCGGCGAACTTCGTGTTGTCGGCGTAGTCCGGCGAGACGACGACGACCTTCTGGCCCCGGTAGCGCGCCTCGGCCATCCAGTGGGCGTCCGGGGTCCGGGTGACCGGCACGTTGGTGCCCCACATCATCATGTACGCCGCGTCCCACCAGTCCCCCGACTCTGGGACGTCCGTCTGGTCGCCGAAGACCTGCGGGGAGGCGACCGGCAGATCGGCGTACCAGTCGTAGAAGGACAGCATGGGGGCGCCGATGAGCGAGTGGAACCGGGCACCGGCGGCGTGCGAGACCATGGACATCGCGGGGATGGGTGAGAACCCGGCGACGCGGTCGGGGCCGTACGTCTTGATGGTGTGGACGTGCGCGGCGGCGGCCATCTCCACGGCCTCGTCCCAGCTCGCCCGTACCAGGCCGCCCTTGCCCCGGGCCCGCTGGTAGCGTCCGCGCCGCTCGGGGTCCGCCTGGAGGTCGGCCCACGCGGTGACCGGGTCCCCGGTGCGCGCCCTCGCCTCCCGGTACATCTCCAGGAGCACACCGCGGACGTACGGGTAGCGCACCCGCGTCGGCGAGTAGGTGTACCAGGAGAACGCGGCCCCGCGCGGACAGCCGCGCGGCTCGTACTCGGGGCGGTCCGGGCCGACGCTCGGGTAGTCCGTCTCCTGTGTCTCCCAGGTGATGATGCCGTCCTTGACGTACACCTTCCACCGGCAGGAACCCGTGCAGTTGACCCCGTGCGTGGAGCGCACGACCTTGTCGTGACTCCACCGGTCCCGGTAGAAGACGTCGCCGCTCCGGCCGCCCTCCTTGGAGAGCGTGCGCAGATCGGCGGAGGTCTCCCCCGCCGGAAGAACCGCCCGGTCCGCAACAGCAGCTCACTTGCCGTGCCGTCCATGCCTCCGGCGCCCTCGGCCTTCGTCGCGGGCACGGATGCTCCTCTCGGCCGACTTCAGCCCAGCGGACCATTCATGGGCGGGGGACGCATGTGCGGGGGGCTGAAAGGGTGAGGGGCGGGGGGGGGGGCGCCGGGGGCGGGCCCCCCCCCCCCCCCCCCCCCGGGGGGGGGGGGGGGGGGGCGCGCCCCCCCCCCCCCAGAGGAGGGGGGGGGGAGACA
>NZ_JBHYXD010000057.1:8286-8961 GCF_042751995.1 Streptomyces sp. NPDC059371
GCGCCCGACTCCTCCCCCGGGCCCATTATGGGGGGGGGGCCGGGGGGGGGGGGGGGTGTGTGGGGGGGGGGGGGGGGCCCCCCCCGGGGCCCCCCCCCCCCGCCCGCTAGCCGTCGGCGTCGGTGTCCGTCGCGGCCAGCACCGTCACCCGTGTACGAGTGGGATCCAGTACCGCGAAACCCTCGTCCGCCGTGTCGTGGTGGAACCAGTCCGTGAACGCCATGAAGCGCAGCCAACGGTGGTCGAGGGCCTGCCCCACCGCCTCCAGGAACGGGACGCCGGCGGGCAGACCCAGCAGCGCGTACAGACTGTTCCAGGCGTACAGGCGGGCGTACGCGCCGCCTTGCGGCCTGCCGTTCACCCCGCCGTCGTACGCCGCCGCGAACAACGTGTTGAGCACATCGTCGGGCGTCGTCCGGCAGGACACGGCTCCGCCCCGGTACGCGCCGTCGCCCACCAGGGAGTCCAGCGGCAGTTCCCTGACGAAGGAGATGTTGAAGTCGTCCGGGTCGAGCGGGCGCGGCAGCGTGAAGAAGCGCACCTCCGGTTCACGGGCCCATCCGCCGGCGGTGAACGGTTCCCCGGGGGCACGCGCCCCCGGGGCGCCCGGGGGCCGCCCCGGCGAGGGGGCCGCCGCCCCGCCCCCCGGGGGGGGGGGGATAGACACGGAAAGCC
>NZ_JBHYXD010000057.1:8971-56374 GCF_042751995.1 Streptomyces sp. NPDC059371
GGGGGGGGGGGGCGCCGCGCACACCCCCCCCCCCGCCGGACCCGGCCCCCCCCGGCGGGGGCCCCGGGGCCCCCGGGCCGCCCGCCCGGGGGGCCCCCCGCAGGCCCGCCCTGCCGTGCGTCCCGCCGCCGCGCCCCCGTCGGTCGGGGGAATCTCCGCGAATCGCGACCGGAGCTGGTCGGGGGTCTTGACGGACCCGAGGCCCCGGACGCGGACGGTGAAACGGTGCTCGACGTCGAGGCGCGTCCTGGGCAGTACGGCCAGCGGGTGCCCCAGTTCTCGCAATCGCTCCGCGTAGGCGTCGAGGACAGGCCGGCCGCGTCCCGTGCCGATCAGGGCCAATTCCCCGAGAAGGCAGGCGCGCACGTCCGTCGAAGGATCCTGGGCGTCGTCCGGCAGCTCCTCGAACAGAGGTACCAGGTCGCGCAGTTGCTGGGCCTTGGCCAGCTTCGCGGCCACGGATCGCCGCAGCCGGTCGCCTTCCTCCCGCTCCACGGGGCCGACCGGCAGCAGACGGCCCACCAGGTCCACGGCGAACCTCGCGCAGTCCCGGGACCGCGTCTCGGCGAGAACGTCGGCGACGCGTCCGATGGCCGGCACGGCCGCGGCGGATGCGGAGCCCCCATCGGCCGCCTCACGGCCCAGCCGCTGCGCGGCCTCGTACAGCTCCTCGGGGCGCGACTCGGCCAGAAGCTTGAGCTCCGCCGCGCCGGACAGGTTCCCGAGGGGGCGATGGGAAGCGTCGTCGCCGGGCGTTGCTTGGTTGTCGTTCACGCCCGAAGTCTATGAGCGGGCATCACGCAACTTTGCTGAGGCGTAAGTGCGTTGAGTGCGGCGCTGTGACGGGGGACGGCGGCTCGGTGACACGGCGGTGCTGACCCAGGAGTGGGACGCGGGCCACCGCCTGACCAGCCAGACGGTCACCAGGAACGCCGTCCTCGGTGCCGGACCGTCCGACGCGCCGCTGCTGCGCCGCTCGTACCTGTACGGGCAGGACGGTGACCTCACCGCCGTCGACGATCAGACCTTCGGAACACGCCGGTTCACCCATGACCGCCTCGGCCGGGTGGCGACGGTCTCCGCCGCGGGATGGTCGGAACGCTACGCGTACGACGCGGCGGGCAATGTCAGCCGGGCCGAGGTCTCCGGAAGCCCGCAGGGGGACCGGGTCCACGACGGCACGCTCGTGCGCCGGGCCGGTCATGTGACGTACGTCCACGACGCGCAGGGGCGCCTCGTCCGGCAGACGCGCAAGCTGCTGTCCGGCGGCGCGCGGGTGTGGACGTACACCTGGGACGGCGAGGACCGGCTCACCCAGGTCACCACCCCGGACGGGCGGCACTGGACGTACGTGTACGACGGTCTCGGCCGCCGCACCGCCAAACGTCTGCTCGGCGACGACGGCCACACGATCGAGGAGACGCTCTTCACCTGGGACGGCTCGCACCTCGCCGAACAGAGCGGTTCCGGCGACGGCCCGACCAGAAGCTGGGAGTGGGCTCCCGGCACCGACCGCGCACTGCTCCAGATCGACCAGGACGAGGTCGACCGCCGCTTCTACGCCATCGTCACCGATCTGGTCGGCACCCCCACCGAACTGGTCGACGAGGAGGACAGGGTCGCGTGGCGGGCCCGAACCACGTTGTGGGGCAGCCCCGCCGGAGGCGCTGAGGACCTGGCCGACTGTCCTCTGCGCTTCCCGGGCCAGTACCACGACGACGAGACCGGCCTCCGCTGCAACTTCCGGCGCTACTACGACCCCGAGACCGCCCGCTACATCAGCGCCGACCCCCTGGGCCTCGCCCCCGCGCCGAACCACCACGCGTACGTCGCGAACCCGCTGCGCTTCACCGACCCTCTGGGGCTCGTGAGCTGCGAGGGCAGCAACCACGGGATCAGCACCGACCGCGAGACCCACATCGAGGGCCAGCACGGCCCCGGCGCCCAGGACCGGGTCCGGGAAGCGGCGGACCCCACCGGGCCGGAGCCCTCGCTGCCCGGCGAGTTCTACGACGACTTCCTCTGGGACGGCGACGACTTCGTCCTGGGGCGGCGGCTCATGGAGGGCGTCGACCGAACACCGGCCATACCCAACCCGCGCGCCCGTGCGGGCCAGAACACCCACCTGCACCGCTTCGACTACGGCGATCCCGTCGGAATCAACGGCAGCGGACGGGAGACGAGCGTGGTCGAGGTCGTCATCCGCGACGGCAACATCCACACGGCCTATCCCTTGTGAGCCGCCCGGGGGGCCGCCAACCCGCCCCGTCGGCGGCCCTCCGCGTGCTCGCTCAGCCCTGTACGACAGTGATGTCCTGGTCCCGGACCGCGTGGAACGCGGGGAGCGGGAGGCCGGTGGCGCTCAGTTCCATGATGGTGGCCTGGACGTGGGCCGGGCCCGCCTTGAGGGTGCCGGGGGCGGGCTTCTCCGAGTTGGTCCAGGTGTGCTCGGCGCCGTCGCAGAGCGCCGTGGAGCCGCCGATGCCCTGGCTGATCCAGGGGTCGCTCTGCGATACCTGGGAGGAGACGAAGACGGGACCCGAGGCGCCCGTGCAGCGGTAGGTGCCGGAGAGGGTGACGGTGCCGTCGGCGGCGACCGTGCCGGTCGGGGCGACGGTCAGCTCGCCGGAGGGGTCGGACAGGGCGACGGCGGACGGGGCGAGGAAGAGGAGCAGCGCGGCACCGGCGGCAGCGCCGACGGCCTGGCGGAACAACATGGGATACCTCCTGGAGCGGGGACCTGCACGGGTGCTCAACAGGTACCGGTCCAAGGCCCCGAAGCCGGTGATCATCACCCCTTTGGTGGCGAGTTGGCGCCGTCCGTCTTGGGGACGTCCGAGAGTTGTCCTCGTGTTGTCACGCTTCACGGCCGGGTGTTCCGATCAGTTCGCCCCGCGCGCATGGTCTATTCATGCGAGGGCGACGACAGCGCCGCCGACACTCTTCGCATCCCACGTGGAGGTGCACCATGTGTTCTCACCGGTCTTCGTGCCTGTCCGCGGACGCCATCGCCCCGCACATCGTCTCGGCCCATCCCGAGCAGGGCTGGAACCTCCTGTGCAACGGCGCGATCGTCTTCGACGACAGCGGTGAACTGCTCCCCGACGGCAGCGTGGTCGCTCCGCACCGGCTGTTCGCCGACCGGCTGGCCGTCGCGGCCTGATCCCCGTATCTCCGCCGCGCCCCGCGGTCCTACGCCAGCACGGCGAAGCCGTCGAGTTCGACCAGCGCCTGTTCGTCCCACAGGCGCACGGCGCCGACGACGGCCATCGCGGGGTAGACGCGGCCCGCCAGCCGACGCCAGATGCCGCCCAGTTCGGCGGCATGGGCACGGTAGTCGGCGACGTCCGTGGCGAAGACCGTCACCCGGGCCAGGTCCGCGGGAGTGCCGCCCGCCGCCCGGAGTGCGGTCAGCAGATTGGCCAGCGCCCGCTCGAACTGCGCGGGCAGGGTGTCCCCCACCACCTTTCCGTCCACGTCCAGGGCGGTCTGTCCGGCCAGGAAGACGACGCGGGAGCCGGTGGCGACGACGGCGTGCGAGAACCCGGCCGGCGGGGAGAGCTCGGGCGGATTGACGCGCTCGACGGTCATACGCGGTACAACTCCTTCGCGATGATGGTCCGTTGGACTTCGCTGGCCCCCTCGTAGATGCGCGGCGCGCGCACCTCGCGGTAGAGGTGTTCGAGCAGGTGGCCACGGCGCAGGGCGCGGGCCCCGTGCAACTGGACGGCCGCGTCCACGACGTACTGGGCGGTCTCGGTCGCGAGCAGTTTCGCCATCGCCGCCCGCCGGGGCACGTCCGGCGCCCCCGCGTCGTACGCCGCCGCCGCCGCGTACACCATCAGCCGGGCCGCCTCGGTGCGCAGCGCCATCTCGGCGACCTGGTGGGCCACGGTCTGCAGGTCCTTCAGCGGGCCGCCGAACGCCTCGCGCCGCGCCGTGTGCGCGAGGGCCGCGTCCAGCGCGGCCTGCGCCATGCCGACGGCGAAGGCGCCCACGCTCGGCCGGAAGAGGTTGAGGGTGTTCATGGCGACCCGGAACCCGTGGCCGGGTTCGCCGAGCACGTCGTCCGCCGTGACGGGTACGGCGTCGAAGGCGAGGGTGCCGATGGGGTGCGGGGAGAGCATGTCGAGCGGGGTTCCGGTGAGCCCGGGGCGGTCGGCGGGGACGAGGAAGGCGGTGACACCGCGGGCTCCGGCGTCGGGCGTGGTGCGCGCGAAGACGGTGTAGAGGTCGGCCTCGGGTGCGTTGGAGATCCAGCATTTCTCGCCGGTGAGCCGCCAGCCGCCGGTGCCGTCCTCGTCCGCCCGGAGCGCCAGCGCGGCGGCGTCCGAACCGGCGCCGGGCTCGCTCAGCGCGAAGGCCGCCACGGCGGTGCCGTCCGCGACCCGGGGCAGCCAGTGTCCGCGCTGGGCGTCGGTGCCGTGGGCGTGGACGGGATGGGCGCCGAGCCCCTGGAGGGCGAGTGCCGTCTCGGCCTCGGTGCAGACCTGGGCCAGGGACTCACGCATGAGGCAGAGGTCGAGGGCGCCTGAGGTGAACAGGCGGGAGAGCAGTCCGAGCCGGCCGAGTTCGGCGACGAGCGGCCGGTTGACGTGGCCCGGCTCGCCCTTGTCGGCCAGGGGGCGCAGCTGGTCCGCGGCCAGCGCGCGCAGCTCGGCACACCAGGCGATCTGCCCCGGTTCGAGCGAGAATGCGGTCATTGCCCGTCCTCTCTCCCCATCGGACGCCACCCACGTTATCGCGAACCGTTGACTGTCGTCACCAACACGATACGCTCCTTGTGCGAGCCCACCACGACGCCCACCGGGGCAGCCCACCAAGGCAAGGGGGCGAGACGCCATGGACCTTGTGGATCCCCTGGATCCCGCAGACATTCCGGGGCCGGCACGCTCGGCCCACGTCGACACCTTCGCGCGCGACCATCTCCCGCCCCCCGAGCAGTGGCCCGAGCTCCGCTTCGACCTGCCCGAGCTGCGCTACCCCGTCCGGCTCAACTGCGCCGCCGAGCTCCTCGCGGACACCGACCCCGAACGCCCGGTGTTCCGTACGCCGTCCGGCGCCCCGTGGACGTACGGACAGCTCCGCGCCCGGGTCGACCGGATCGCCCATGTGCTGACCGGCGAGCTGGGTGTCGTGCCGGGCAACCGGGTGCTGCTGCGCGGCCCGACCACGCCGTGGCTCGCGGCCTGCTGGCTGGCGGTGCTGAAGGCGGGCGCGGTCGCCGTCACGGTGCTCGCGCAGCAGCGGCCGCACGAACTGGGCACGATCTGCTCGATCGCACGGGTGACGCACGCCCTGTGCGATGTCCGCTCGGTCGACGACCTGGTCAAGGCGGAGGTTCCCGGGCTGCGGGTCACCGCGTACGGCGGTGACGCCCCCGGCGATCTGCTGCTGCGGATCACCGGCGCCCCGGACGAGCCCTTCGACGCGGTGGACACGGCCGCCGACGACGTGGCGCTGATCGCGTTCACCTCGGGCACCACCGGCCGGCCCAAGGGCTGTATGCACTTCCACCGCGACGTGCTGGCGATAGCGGACACGTTCTCGAAGCATGTGCTGCGGCCGCGCGAGGACGACGTCTTCGCGGGCAGTCCGCCCCTGGGCTTCACGTTCGGGCTCGGCGGTCTCGTGGTCTTCCCGCTGCGCGCCGGCGCCTGCTCCCTGCTGCTCGAACAGGCGGGCCCCAGGCAGTTGCTGCCCGCGATCGCCGAGCACCGCGTCTCCGTGCTGTTCACCGCCCCGACCGCCTACCGGGCGATGCTGGCGGAGATGGCGGAGGCGGACGGGCACGACGTCGGGTCGCTGCGCCGCTGTGTGTCCGCCGGCGAGAACCTTCCCGCCGCGACCTGGCGGGACTGGGAAGGCCGCACCGGGCTCGGCATCATCAACGGCATCGGCGCCACCGAGCTGCTGCACATCTTCATCTCCGCCGCCGACGGGCACATCCGCCCCGGCACGACGGGCCTGCCCGTGCCGGGCTGGCAGGCGCGCGTGGTCGACGCCGGCGGAACGCCGGTGACGGACGGCGAACCCGGCCTGCTGGCCGTGCGCGGCCCGGTCGGCTGCCGGTATCTCGCCGACCCCCGGCAGCGGGAGTACGTACGCGACGGCTGGAACATCACCGGTGACACCTATGTCCGCGACCCCGACGGCTACTTCCGCTATGTGGCCCGCGCCGACGACATGATCATCTCGGCCGGGTACAACATCGCGGGCCCCGAGGTCGAGGACGCGCTGCTGCGGCACCCGGACGTCCTGGAGACGGCCGTCGTCGGACGGACCGACGAGGCGCGCGGGCAGATCGTGGTGGCGTACACCGTGGTCAAGGAGGGCGCCCGCAAGGACGGCGAGGCGCTGCGGGCCTTCCTCAAGTCCGAGCTGGCGCCGTACAAATGTCCCCGCGAGATCGTCTTCCTGGACGCGCTGCCACGGACCGCCACGGGCAAGCTCCAGCGGTTCAGACTGCGGGAGGAGGCCCGTAACGACGGCGGTACGGGCACCCCGTCGCCGCCCGTTCCGCGGGAGCCGGCGTCCGCGCCCGAGGGCGGCCTGCCCGCGGACGGCGATCTCAAGTGATCTTCGCGCACTAGAGTGATCAACGTGTCAGAGCACCACGCCCCCCGGTCCCTCATCGTCACCTTCTACGGCGCCTACGGCCGCTTCGCGCCCGGTCCGGTACCGGTGGCCGAGTTGATCCGGCTCCTCGCCGCGGTCGGCGTGGACGCGCCCTCGGTGCGCTCGTCGGTGTCCCGGCTCAAGCGCCGCGGGCTGCTGGAGCCGGCGCGCACCGCGGCGGGCGCGGCCGGATACGCGTTGTCGCCGGACGCACGGCAGTTGCTCGACGACGGCGACCGCCGGGTGTACGCGACGACGCCTCCCGAGGACGGCGGCTGGGTGCTCGCCGTGTTCTCCGTGCCCGAGTCGGAGCGGCAGAAGCGGCACGTCCTGCGCTCGCGGCTGGCCGGTCTCGGCTTCGGCACGGCCGCTCCCGGAGTGTGGATCGCCCCTGCCCGGCTGTACGAGGAGACCCGGCACACCCTGGAACGGCTGCGGCTCGACGGGTACGTGGAGCTGTTCCGGGGCGAGCATCTGGGGTTCGCGGCGACGGCCGACGCGGTGGCCCGCTGGTGGGACCTGACCGCGATCGCCAAGGAGCACGAGGCGTTCCTCGGCCGGCACGCGCGGGTGCTGCACACCTGGGAGGACCGGACGGACACCCCGCCCGACGAGGCCTACCGCGACTATCTGCTCGCCCTCGACTCCTGGCGCCATCTTCCTTACACCGACCCGGGGTTGCCCGCGGCGCTGCTCCCCGGGGACTGGCCCGGCGCCCGTTCGGCGACCGTCTTCCGGGCGCTGCACGAGCGACTGCGGGACGCGGGCGCGGAGTTCGCCGGGGTGCCCCCGTGGTCGGGGCACCCGGAAGCGCTCACGTACCCAGGGTGAGACGCGGTTTGGGGGCGTCGGTGCGGCCGGTCTGCGGGCGGCGGCTGCCGGCGCGGTAGGGCATCGGCCAGTCGGCGCCCGGCCCTTCGTAGCCCTGTTCGGCGGCGGCGTGCAGCGTCCAGTTCGGGTCGTACAGATGCGGCCTGGCGAGCGCGCACAGGTCCGTCCGGCCGGCCAGGATCAGGGAGTTGACGTCGTCCCAGGAGGAGATCGCGCCGACGGCGATCACCGGGATCCCGGTCTCGTGCCGGATCCGGTCCGCGTACGGCGTCTGGTAGGAGCGGCCGTACTCGGGGCGCTCGTCCGCCACGACCTGGCCGGTCGACACGTCCACCGCGTCGGCGCCGTGCGCGGCGAAGGCCCGGGCGATCGCGACCGCGTCGTCGCCCGTGGTGCCGCCCTCGGCCCAGTCGGTGGCGGAGATGCGGACGGTCATCGGGCGCTCGGCGGGCCACACCGCCCGCATCGCGTCGAACACTTCGAGGGGGAAGCGCAGCCGCCTCTCCAGCGAGCCGCCGTACGCGTCGGTCCGCCGGTTGGTCAGCGGGGAGAGGAAGCCGGAGAGCAAGTAGCCGTGGGCGCAGTGCAGTTCGAGGAGGTCGAAGCCGCAGCGGGCCCCGCGGCAGGCGGCCGCGGTGAACTGCTCGCGCAGATCGGTGAGCTGGGCACGCGAAAGCTCACGGGGTGTCTGGCTGTTCCGCCTGTACGGGAGCGGCGAGGCGGCCACGAGGGGCCAGTTGCCGTCCGGCAGCGGTTCGTCGATGCCCTCCCACATGAGCCGTGTCGAGCCCTTGCGGCCGGCGTGGCCGAGCTGGAGCCCGATCGCGGCGCCCGGGGCCTGACGGTGCGTGAAGTCCACGATCCGCCGCCAGGATTCGGCCTGCCGGGCGGTGTAGAGGCCGGCGCAGCCGGGCGTGATGCGCCCCTCCGCGCTGACGCACACCATCTCGGTCATGACCAGTCCCGCGCCGCCCAGGGCCCGGGCGCCCAGGTGGACGAGATGGAAGTCGCCGGGGACGCCGTCCACGGCCGAGTACATGTCCATCGGCGAGACGACGACACGGTTGCGCAGGGTCAGTCCGCGCAGCCGGAACGGGGTGAACATCGGCGGGGTGCCGGGCGGGCAGCGGAACTCGCGCTCGACCGCGGCCACGAAGCGCGGATCGCGCAGCCGCAGGTTGTCGTGCGTGACACGGCGGCTGCGGGTGAGGAGGTTGAACGCGAACTGCCTGCTCGGCTGGCCGAGATGGCGGCCGACGTTCTCGAACCAGTCGAGGCTGGCGCGGGCGGCCCGCTGGGTGGAGGCGACGACCGGGCGCCGTTCCTCCTCGTAGGCCGCCAACGCCTCTTCCAGTGAGGTCTGTTCCTCCAGACAGGCCGCCAGTGCGAGCGCGTCCTCGACGGCGAGCTTCGTCCCGGAGCCGATGGAGAAGTGCGCGGTGTGCGCCGCGTCGCCGAGCAGGACCAGATTTCCGTGCGACCAGCGGTCGTTGACGATCGTGCGGAAGGTCGTCCACGTCGAGTTGTTGGCGCGCAGCGGGCGTCCGCCGAGCGCGTCCGCGAAGATCTTGCCGCACCGCTCGACGGACTCCGTTCCGTCGAGGTCCGCGAACCCCGCGGCGCGCCAGACCTCTTCGCGCATCTCGACGATGACGGTGGAGGCGTCGGCCGAGTACGGGTAGCCGTGGAGCTGCATCACGCCGAGTTCGGTCTCGGCGATCTCGAAGCGGAAGGCGTCGAAGGCGAAGTCCGCGGCGAGCCAGATGTAGCGGCAGCGGTGCTCCTCGACGGACGGCCGGAACACCTCCGCGTGGGCCGCGCGGGTGAGGCTGTGCAGGCCGTCGGCGGCGACCACGAGGTCGTACTCCGCCATGAGTTCGTCCACGGGCGGGGCCTCGGCGGTGAAGCGCAGGTCGATGCCGAGCGAGCGGCAGCGTTCGTGCAGGATCTCCAGGAGCCGGCGCCGTCCGAGCGCGGCGAAGCCGTGGCCGCCGGAGGTGTGCCGTACCCCGCGGTGCACGATGTCGATGTCGTCCCAGCGGACGAACTCGGCCTGGAGCGCGGCGTACACGACCGGGTCGGCGTGCTCGATGCCGCCCAGGGTCTCGTCCGAGAGGACGACGCCGAAGCCGAAGGTGTCGTCGGGCGCGTTGCGCTCCCAGACGGTGATCTCGCGGTCCGGGTCCAGGCGTTTGAGGAGGGCGGCGGCGTAGAGTCCGCCGGGGCCACCGCCGATCACCGCGACACGCCGAGCGTCGGCCTTCACCCGCATCCCGGGCTCACCTCCCCCGCCACTTCGGGGCCCGCTTCTCCGTGAAGGCGGCGTGGAACTCGGTGTAGTCCTCGCCGTTCATCAGCAGGGCCTGGGTCGCGGCGTCCAGTTCGACGGCCGCCGCGAGCGGCATGTCCAGTTCGGCGGTGAGCAGCGCCTTGGTCTGGGCGTACGCCAGGGCCGGGCCGTCGGCGAGACGGCGGGCCAGCGCCTGGGCGCCCTCGTCGGCGTGGCCTTCGTCGGTGAGCTCGCTGATCAGCCCGATGCGTTCGGCCTCGGGCGCCCGCACCGGTTCGCCGAGCATCAGCAGCCGGGTCGCGTGGCCGAGTCCGACCACGCGGGGCAACAGATAGGCCGCGCCCATGTCGCCGCCGGACAGCCCGACCCGGGTGAAGAGGAACGCGAAGCGGGCGCTCGGGTCGGCCACCCGGAAGTCCGCGGCCAGGGCCAGCACCGCTCCGGCGCCCGCCGCCACCCCGTGCACCGCCGCGATCACCGGGAACGGGCATTCCCGTACCGCCCTGACCACCTGCCCGGTCATCCGGTTGAAGTCGAGGAGCTGGGCGGTGTCCATGGAGAGGGTCGCGCCGATGATCTCGTCGACGTCGCCGCCGGAGCAGAATCCGCGGCCCTCGCCGGCGAGCACCAGGGCCCGCACGGACCGCTCGCGGGACAGCTCGGCGAGCAGATCGCGCAGGTCGGCGTAGGCGCCGAAGGTGAGCGCGTTGAGTTTCTCGGGGCGGGCCAGGGTGACCGTGGCGACGCCGTCGGTGAGCTCGTACCTCAGATGCTGCCAGTCGGCGGTGCGGGCGGCGGAGCCGGTGAAGGGACTCATGGCGGGCGGCCTCCTAGGGCGGGGGCGACGCGATACGGCTGCCCCACCAAGTTATCACTCGTTCGTGACTGTCGTCACGAGTGCGCGATAGGGCGATGGAGGGACAGGGCGAAGGGGCGACGCCGCGAGAGCGTGACGACTACGAGCCGTGCGCCGTGACGACTACGAGCCACGCGCGACGACTACGAGCCATGAAAGAACAGTCGCGCGCGGTGAGCGAGCGGACACAAGTCGTGAACACGGGGGCGGGAGGGGACCGTGGTCCGTCACCCCGTCACGGACCTTCGACAGACGTGTAACGGCGGGAGCGGACAGGGGAGGGGGACCGTTCGTCCGGGTAGACAGCCCGTATCGGACCGAACGTCCCGAAAGGTGGCCACACCCCCTCCCGAACACATCGGCCGATGTCCCGAGAAAGCCCACCGCGCGCGTTCGGCCGGTGGAGCCGTACCATTCCTTAGGTTGCAAGCAGGACAGCCTGCTCCATGAACGGACTCGCCTTGCCCGACACCCCAGCACCCGCCTCCTGGCGCATCGCGCTGCCGCACACCGTCGCGGCCGTGCCGGTGGCCCGCGCCCTGGTCCGCACGGCACTCGCGGAACGGGAGCACGCGGCCGACAGCGACACCGCCGAGCTGCTCACGGCGGAGCTGGTCGCCAACGCCGTCGAGCACACCGCGGGCGACGGCCCCATAGAGCTGGTCGTCGAGCTGATGCCGACCGGCTGCCGGGTCGAGGTGCACGACCCGGACCCGGTTCCGCCCCTCGATCTCACGCTGCCGCACCCGCCCGGCGAGCCGGACCCCTGGCAGGAGCACGGGCGCGGTCTGCTGCTGCTCCGCGCCCTCAGCTCGGCCTGCGGACACCGCCCCACCGACTCCGGCAAGGCGGTCTGGTTCAGGCTGCCCGTGATCCCCGCCCAGCGCCGGCCGGCGCTGTAGCCGTCCGCACGGGACACGACGTACGACCCGCGGGCCCGCGGGGAGATCAGGCGAGCGTGGCGACCATGATCGCCTTGATGGTGTGAAGCCGGTTCTCGGCCTGGTCGAACACCACGGAGTGCGCCGACTCGAAGACCTCGTCGGTCACCTCGAGCGAGTCGAGTCCGTACACGTCGTACAGCTCGCGACCGACGCGGGTGCCTAGGTCGTGGAAGGCCGGCAGGCAGTGCAGGAACCCGACGTCCGGGTTCCCGGTGGCACGCAGCACGTCCATGGTCACGGCGTACGGGACGAGGGCGGCGATGCGCTCGGCCCACACCTCCTTGGGCTCCCCCATGGAGACCCAGACGTCGGTGGCGACGAAGTCGGCGCCCAGGACACCCTCGGCCACGTCCTCGGTGAGGGTGACGGCGCCGCCGCTCTTCGCGGCGAGTTCGCGGGCCCGCGCGACGATCTCGTCGGCCGGCCAGTAGGCCCGCGGGGCCACTATCCGCACGTCCATGCCGAGCAGCGCGCCGGTGATCACGTACGAGTTGCCCATGTTGAAACGGGCGTCACCCAGATAGGCGAAGGTGATCTCGCCGGCCGGCTTGGCGCAGTGCTCGGTCATCGTGAGGACGTCGGCCAGCATCTGGGTGGGGTGCCACGCGTCGGTCAGGCCGTTGTAGACCGGCACTCCGGCGTGGGCGGCCAGCTCCTCCACCGCGTCCTGGCTGTCGCCGCGGTACTCGATCGCGTCGAACATGCGGCCGAGCACACGGGCGGTGTCCTTCACGGACTCCTTGTGGCCGATCTGGGACCCGGCCGGGTCCAGATACGTCGTCGAGGCGCCCTGGTCGGCGGCCGCGACCTCGAAGGCGCAGCGGGTGCGCGTCGAGGTCTTCTCGAAGATCAGCGCGATGTTCACGCCGGTGAGATACCGGGTCTCCGCCCCGAGCTTCTTGTCGGCCTTGAGTCCGGCCGCCAGCTCGACCAGGCCGAGGAACTCCTCCTCCGTGAAGTCCAGCTCCTTGAGGAAGTGACGGCCGGCGAGGGCGGTCGGGACTGTCGCCATGGGGGCGCTCCAGGGATGACGGGGACGAGGACGGGACCGGACGTCTGAAATTCTATACGACGCTCAGCATTTATATGCAGTCTGTCGTTCGACCGCGCAGGACGATCCCGCCCCTCGGCCCGCACGGGCCCCTTCGAACCGGACGCCGTACGACTAGACCGGGTCCCGTACGACGGGGCAGCTCATACAGCGGGGGCCACCCCTGCCCCTGCCCAGCTCGCTGCCCGGGATCTCGATCACCTCGATGCCCTGCTTGCGCAGGTGGGTGTTGGTGGTGGAGTTGCGCTCGTAGGCGATGACGACGCCCGGCTCGACGGCGAGGACGTTGCAGCCGTCGTCCCACTGCTCCCGCTCGGCCGCGTGCACGTCCTGCGTGGCGGTCAGGACCCGGATCTCGTTGAGGCCGAGCGCCGCGGCGATGGCGCGGTGCATGTGCTCCGGGGGATGGTCGGTGACCTTCAGTTCCTTGTCCCCCACGCCCGGCTCGATGGTGTACGAGCGGAGCATGCCGAGCCCGGCGTACTGCGTGAAGATGTCGCCGTCGACCATCGTCATCACCGTGTCGAGGTGCATGAGCGCGCGCCGCTTGGGCATGTCGAGCGCCACGATGGTGCGGGCCGAGCCGGCCGCGAACAGCTTGTGGGCGAGCATCTCCACGGCCTGGGGCGTCGTCCGCTCGCTCATGCCGATGAGCACCGCGCCGTTGCCGATCACGAGGACGTCGCCGCCCTCGATGGTGGACGGGTAGTCGGCCTGCCCCTCCGACCAGAGGTTGAAGCCCTCCTCGCGGAACAGCGGGTGGTACCGGTAGATCGCCTCGAAGTGCACGGTCTCGCGCTGCCGGGCCGGCCAGCGCATGGCGTTGATGGAGACCCCGTCGTAGATCCAGGCGGAGGTGTCACGGGTGAAGAGGTGATTGGGCAGCGGCCGCAGGAGGAAGTCGTCGAGGTCCATGACGTGGAAGCGCACGGAGGTGGGCTCCGCGTGCGCGTCCAGGAACTCGCGCTTGGTCATGCCGCCGACCAGCACGGAGGCCAGCTCCTCGGCGGGCATCGCCTCGAAGGCGGCCCGGAGGTGGTCGGTGGCGAGCGGCCCGTACTCCTTCTCGTCGAAGACCCGGTCCAGGACGAGAGACCTGGCCTCCCCGGTCGCCAGGGTCTCGGTGAGCAGGTCGCCGAAGAGGTGGACGGTGACCCCACGGTCGCGCAGGACGTCGGCGAACCCGTCGTGTTCCGCGCGCGCCCGGCGTACCCACAGCACGTCGTCGAAGAGCAGTGCGTCCTTGTTGCTGGGGGTGAGCCTTTTGAGCTCGAGATCGGGCCGGTGAAGGATGACGCGGCGCAGCCGCCCGGCCTCGGAGTCGACGTGGAATCCCATGTCTCCATCCTGACCATCCGGACGCGTGTTCACCCGTGGATCGCTCCAGCCGCCCCGCATTCATTTCGTCCCCTTGACGATAAGCGGTCGATTCATTATCGTCTCAATGACGACAACGAAGAAGCGGAGCCGCCGGGCCGACCCGGCGTCGAGGGGGTACTCATGGCCGACATCACGCGACGCCTCGGCTGGCGCCATCTGCGGGGGGCGCCCACCGCCCACGTCCGGCACCACAAGTCGGGGCAACTGGTCCACGACGGTCCCGGACTCAGCTTCTGGTACCGCTCACTGACCGCGGCGCTCTCCGAAGTCCCCGTCGACGACCGCGAGCTGGCGATGACCTTCCACGCCCGGACGTCCGACTTCCAGGACGTGGCGGTGCAGGCGACCGTCACCTACCGGATCAGCGACCCGTCGATCGCCGCCTCCCGCATCGACTTCTCCATAGACCCCGACTCCGGTGCCTGGCGCGGCACCCCGCTGGAGCAGCTCGGCTCGCTGCTGACCGAGACGGCCCAGCAGCACGCGCTGGACGTGCTGGCCCGTACGTCACTGGCGTCCGCCCTGGTCGACGGCGTCGCGGCGGTACGGGAGCGGATCGCGGACGGCCTCGCCGCCGAACCCCGGCTGCCCGCCACCGGCCTGGAGGTGGTCGCGGTGCGGGTCGTCGCGCTGCGCCCGGAGCCCGAGGTGGAACGGGCGCTGCGCACCCCCGCCCGCGAGCAGATCCAGCAGGACGCGGACAAGGCCACGTACGAACGCCGGGCGGTCGCCGTCGAGCGGGAGCGTGCCATCGCTGAGAACGAACTCCACAGCCAGATCGAACTCGCCCGGCGCGAGGAGCAGTTGGTCGACCAGCGCGGTACGAACGCGCGCCGCGAGGCCGAGGAGCTCGCGGCGGCCGACGCGGTGCGCGCCGGGGCGGAGGCGGCCCGGACGGTCCGGCTGGCCGAGGCGGAGGCCACCCGGTCGCTGCGGCTCGCCGAGGCGGAGGCCACGCGCAAGGTGCGGCTGGCGGGGGCCGAGGCGCAGGCGGAGCGCGAGGTCGGCGCGGCGCGGGCCGAGGCGCAGGCGGCCTGGCTGCGGGTCCACGGCGACGTCGATGTCGCCACGCTGCACGCCCTGACCGGCAGCCGGCTCGCCGAGAACCTGCCGCGGATCGAGAACCTCACGCTCTCGCCCGACGTCCTCACCGGGCTGCTCGCCAAGCTGGGCAACGGCACCGCCGGGGACTCGGCGTGAGTCTCGCGCCCCGGGTCGTCATCGTCCACCGGACCACGGAGTACGAGGAGTTGACGGCCCGGCACGGCACGCACGGGCAGGCGGCGTTCTTCCTGTCCTCGCGCGGCCGGGACATCGCGGAGGTCGCCGAGCGGCACCGGCGGGCCCGCGAGGCGCTCGCCGCGGTCGTGGCGGCCATTCCGCTGACGTGGCGTCAGGCTCGCGTGGAGCGCGCCGATCTGGACCGTTTCCTGTTCGCGCCGGAGGACGTGGTGGTCGTGGTCGGCCAGGACGGGCTGGTCGCGAACGTCGCCAAGTACCTGGCGGGTCAGCCGGTCGTGGGGATCGACGCCGACCCCGGGCGCAATCCGGGCGTGCTCGTGCGGCACCGGCCCGGGGACGCGGGGGCGCTGCTCGCCTCGGCGCACGGGGGCTCCGCCGACGAGCTGACCATGGTCGAGGCGGTCGCGGACGACACCCAGCGGCTGGTCGCGCTCAACGAGATCTATCTGGGAGCCGCGGGCCATCAGACGGCCCGCTATCGCCTGGGGCTCGACGAGTACGGGGGTGCCGTCGAGCCCCAGGCGTCCTCCGGGGTGCTGGTGGGGACCGGGACGGGGGCCACCGGCTGGCTGCGCTCGGTGTGGCAGGAGCGGGGGGAGCGGCTGCCGCTGCCGGGGCCCACGGACGAGCGCCTGCTCTGGTTCGTCCGCGAGGCCTGGCCCTCGCCGGCCACGGGCACCTCGCTCGTGGCCGGCGAGCTCACCGGGTCCGGGCGGCTGTCCCTCACGGTGGAGTCGGACCGGCTGATCGTGTTCGGGGACGGGATGGAGGGGGATGCGGTGGAACTGGTCTGGGGCCAGACCGTGCAGGTGGGGGTGGCCGGGGTTCGGCTCCGCCTGGTCGGTTGAGGTTCGCTTCGCTCCCTCGCCGCCGGGCTGCGCCGAACCCCGCCGGGCCCCGTGGCCCCGGACCGGGCTTCCCCGGGGCGGGGTCCGTTGCGTGTGCCCCGGTGGGGGCGGGTTCGGCCGCGGGTCCGGTGGGGGCCGGCCGCGCAGTTCCCCGCGCCCCTTGCGGGGCTCCCACCGGGCCGGCGAATACCGGTCCCGGTGGGTGCGGGAATCGGCTGCGGCCCCGGTGGGGGCCGAGCACGCCGTTCCCCGCGCCCCTTGCGGGGCTCCCCCACCCGGGACGCGGAGGGACCCTTGCGGGGCCGGCCCGGGTCGGGAGCGTGGACCCGCTACAGGCGGGGGTCCACCGGTTCGGATTCCAGGGAGAGGACTCCGAAGACCGCCTCGTGGACGCGCCACAGGGGTTCCCCCTCGGCCAGGCGGTCCAGGGCTTCGAGGCCGAGTGCGTACTCGCGGACGGCCAGGGACCGCTTGTGGTTGAGGAAGCGGCCCCGCAGCCGGGCGAGGTTCTCCGGACGGGTGTACTCCGGACCGTAGATGATCCGCAGGTACTCGCGGCCCCGGCACTTGATGCCGGGCTGCACCAGGCGCCCGTGCTCGCCGCGCACCACCGCGCCGACCGGCTTCACGACCATGCCCTCGCCGCCGCGGCCGGTCATCTCCAGCCACCAGTCGACACCGGCCCGCACCGACTCCGGGTCACCGGTGTCGACGAAGAGCCGCCGGGTGGTGTGCAGCAGTCCGCTCCCGTCGTTCTCCACGAGCCGGTCGATCAGGGCGAGTTGCTCGTCGTGCGGCAGCGCGGCGAGACTCCGGCCCTGGACGGCCAGGATCTGGAACGGTGCGAGGCGGACGCCGTCGAGGCCGTCCGTGGTCCAGCAGTAGCGGCGGTACGCGTCCGTGAACGCCTGCGCGTCCGTGGCCCGTTCACGCTGACGCGCCAGCAGGTCCGTGACGTCGACGCCCCGGGCCGCCGCCCCCTCCAGCGCGGCCACCACTCCCGGGAACACCGCCCCGGACGCGGCGCCGACAGCGGCGTACTGACTGCGCAGCAGCCCGGACGCCTTCAGCGACCACGGCATCAACTCGGCGTCCAGCAGCACCCAGTCGGTGCCCAGCTCCTCCCACAGCCCGGCCTCGGTCGCCGCCGCGCGCACCCGGCCCAGGATCTCCTCGGTGACGGCGGAGTCGTCGAAGAAGGGGCGGCCGGTACGGGTGTACAGCGACCCGGTGGGGCCGTCGACACCGAACCGCTCGCGCGCCACGTCCGCGTCCCGGCAGACCAGGGCCACCGCCCGCGACCCCATGTGCTTCTCCTCGCACACGACCCGCGCGACCCCGTCCTCCCGGTACTGGGCGAAGGCCTCGGCGGGGTGCTCCAGATAGCCGTCAAGGTGCGAGGTCGCGGTCGGCGCCATGGTCGGCGGGAGGTACGGCAGCAACCGCGGGTCCACGGCGAAACGGCTCATGACCTCCAGCGCCGCGGCCGCGTTCTCCTCGCGGACGGCCACCCGCCCGGCGTGCCGGGTCTCGACGGCCCTGCGGCCGTGCACGTCCGCCAGGTCCAGCGGACGGCCCTCGTGACCGCCGGGCGCCTCGGTGGCCAGCGGCTTGGCCGGCTCGTACCAGACCCGCTCGGCTGGTACGTCGACGAGCTCGCGCTCCGGCCAGCGCAGGGCGCTGAGCTTGCCGCCGAACACGGCGCCGGTGTCCAGGCAGATGGTGTTGTTGAGCCAAGTGGCGTTGGGGACCGGGGTGTGTCCGTAGACGACCGCCGCACTGCCCCGGTAGTCCTCCGCCCACGGATAGCGCACGGGCAGCCCGAACGCGTCGGTCTCCCCCGTCGTGTCGCCGTACAGCGCGTGCGAGCGCACCCGGCCCGAGGTGCGGCCGTGGTACTTCTCGGGCAGACCGGCGTGGCAGACGACGAGACGTCCGCCGTCGAGGACGTAGTGACTGACCAGCCCGTCGACGAACTCCCTCACCGAGGCGCGGAATTCCTCGCTCTCCGCGTCCATCTGCTCAATGGTCTCGGCGAGTCCGTGCGTGTGCTGGACCTGGCGGCCCTTGAGATAGCGGCCGAGCTTGTTCTCGTGGTTGCCGGGCACGCACAGGGCGTCGCCGGAGGCGACCATGGACATCACGCGGCGCAGCACGCCGGGCGAGTCCGGACCGCGGTCGACGAGGTCGCCCACGAACACGGCCGTACGGCTCTCGGGGTGCGCACCGTCGACGTAGCCGAGCTTGCCGAGCAGGGTCTCCAGCTCCGAGGCGCAGCCGTGGATGTCGCCGACGATGTCGAACGGGCCGGTGAGGTGGGTCAGGTCGTTGAACCGCTTCTCGGTCACGACCGACGCGTTCTCGGCGTCCGCGACCCCGCGCAGGACGTGCACCTTGCGGAAGCCCTCCCGCTCCAAGGAGCGCAGCGAGCGCCGCAGTTCGCGGATGTGGCGCTGGATCACGCGGCGCGGCATCTCGGCGCGGTCGGTGCGCGTCGCGTTGCGCTCGGCGCAGACCTCCTCCGGCACGTCGAGCACGATGGCGATGGGCAGCACGTCGTACTTCCTGGCCAGCTCGATCAGCTGGCGGCGGCTGTCCTGCTGCACGCTGGTGGCGTCGACGACGGTCCGGCGGCCGGCCGCGAGCCGTTTGCCGGCGATGTAGTGCAGGACGTCGAAGGCGTCGCCGCTGGCGCTCTGGTCGTTCTCGTCGTCGGCGACCAGCCCCCGGCAGTAGTCGCTGGAGATGATCTCCGTCGGCTTGAAGTGCCGCCGGGCGAAAGTGGACTTGCCGGAGCCCGAGGCGCCGATCAGCACCACGAGGGAGAGGTCGGTGACGGGCAGCACGCGCCCCTGTTCGGTCTGCTCGCTCATGCGGCCTTCTCCTCCTTCGCGTTCGGGGTGCCGGTGGCTCCGGTCGTGCCGGTGGCCAGGGTGAAGACGGCCATCTGGGTGGGCGGGCCGACCTCGGGGTCGTCGAGGCCGACAGGGGTGAACTCCACGTCGTATCCGTGCCGTTCGGCCACCGCGCGGGCCCAGGAGCGGAACTCCTCGCGGGTCCACTCGAACCGGTGGTCGCCGTGCCGGGAGTGGCCGGCCGGCAGGGTCTCCCAGCGGACGTTGTACTCGACGTTCGGGGTCGTCACGAGGACGGTCCGCGGGCGGGCGGAGCCGAATACCGCGTACTCCAGGGCGGGCAGCCGGGGCAGGTCGAGGTGCTCGATGACCTCACTGAGCACGGCGGCGTCGTACCCCTTCAGACGGCGGTCGGTGTAGGCGAGCGAGCCCTGGAAGAGCTGGACGCGGGCGGCCTGCCGCTCGCCCATGCGGTCGAGCTTGAGGCGGCGCGAGGCGATGGTGAGCGCCCGTATCGACACGTCGACCCCGACGATCTCGGTGAACCGCGTGTCCTTGAGCAGCGCCTGCACCAACTGGCCCTGCCCGCACCCGAGATCGAGGACCCGGCTCGCGCCGGACGCGTGCAGCGCGGCCAGGATCGCGTCCCTGCGCTGCACGGCGAGCGGTATCGGCTTCTCCTCGGTGTCGGTCTCCTCGTCGACGGCGTTGTCGATCTCCTCGACCGCGATGTCGTCGGTCTCGGCGAGCCGGGCGAGTTCGAGCCGCTCCATGGCCTCCCGGGTCAGCGACCAGCGCCGGGAGAGATAGCGGCTGGTGATCAGCTTCTGCTCCGGGTGGTGCTGCAGCCAGCCCTCGCCCGCCCGCAGCAGCTTGTCGACCTCGTCGGACGACACCCAGTAGTGCTTGGCGTCGTCGAGGACCGGGAGCAGCACATACAGGTGCCGCAGGGCTTCGGCGAGCGTCAGCTCCTCCGACACCAGGCCCAGGCGTACGTAGCGGGAGTCGCCCCACTCCGGGAAGCGCTCGTCGAGCGGCACGGCCTCGGCCGTCACCGTCCAGCCCAGCGGTTCGAAGAGCCCTCGCACCAGGTCGGCGCCACCGCGCGCGGGCAGCGCGGGCACCTCGACGCGCAGCGGCCTCGTCTCGGCGGGCAGCTCGGGCCGGGCGTTGCACTGGCCCTTCATCGCGCTGGTGAACACGGCGCTGAGCGCCACGGCGAGCAGCGAGGAGGCGGCGTACGGGCGGTCGTTGACGTACTGAGAGAGTGCCGCGTCGGGGGCGCCACCGCGTCCCTTCCCCTTGCCCCGCCTGACCAGCGCGACCGGATCGACCTCCAGGAGCAGGGCGGCCGTGCAGCGCTCGGCGGTCGCCTCGGGGTACAGCACATGCGCCGTCCCGTACGACGTCGAGAACTTCTGGGCGTTGTCCGGATGCTTGTGCAGCAGAAAGCCGAGGTCGGTCGCGGGCCGCTCTGGGGTACCGGTGGTACTGATCGTCAGGAACACGGTGTGTCTGCCTCGATACGTCTTCTGAGCTGTGGACACCCGGCGACTCGTCCGGCCGGTGCGCTGCGCGCATCCGCCGGACGCCGTCGGGTCACAGCGTGGGCGAGCGCGTCTCGGCCGTCGCCGCTCCCGGCTCCTCCGCGGCCCGCGTAGCCCGTGGCCACGCCGCGCCGCGGCCGACCGCAGGGGCGACGCCTGCCCTCGGCGCGCCCCCACAACGTACAGCGGAAACCGCAGGTGGACCCGGGGTTTTTCGCCGCGCGCGAAGGGTGCGACCGAAGAATTCCGGGCCGCCGGCCGAGGCTTCGGGGCAGGCCGGCCGGACGCTTCGGGGCAGGCCGGCCGGAGGCTCCGGGCCGGGCCGGCCGACGGCTCCGGGCCAGGTCAGCCGGAGGTTCCGAGCCGGTCAGCAGGAGCTTCCGGGCAGGTCGTCCGGAACTTCCGAGCCGGGTCGGTCGGCGGCTCCGGGCCGGGTAGGCCGGCGGCTCCCGGCCGGGTAGGCCGGCGGCTCCCGGCCGGGTCGACAGGGGTTCCGGGCAGGTCAGCCGGAGGTCTCCGGTTCGCGGCGGGCGCCGCTGTCGGAGCCGTCGGCGCCGTCCATGCCCGCACCGGTGAGCAGGGCGGCGGCGGTCGCGAGGGCGAGGCCGTCGAGGCCCTGGCCCTGCATGACGGCCCGGACGCCCGATCCGTCGAAGGCGACGGTCAGTTGGCGCGCGAGGAGCTCGGGGTCCCCCGCTCCGCCGCGCTCCGCCTCGCGCCGGAAGAACGCGGTCAGCTCGTCCTTGCCGCGGCGGGCCACCAGGCTGGCGGGGTGGTCCGGCGCCTTCAGCTCGGCGCTCACGGCCACGAAGGGGCAGCCGCGGTAGTCCGGGCGCGCGGCCATCTCCTCCAGACGTTCGAAGACGTACAGGACGCGGTCACGCGGCGCCCGGTCGTCGTCGGGGGGCAGCAGGAACGCCAGGTACGCGGGCGCGCTGCGCTCCAGGCTCGCCGCCAGCACGCCGTCCTTGCTGTCGAAGAGCTGGTACATCGAACGCTTGGACACCCCCGCCACCCGGCACAGCGCCTCGACACCGACGCCGACGCCCTCGCGATAGAAGAGCTCGGCCGCGGCGTCGAGCAGTCGGTCGCGGGTCGGTGAACCGGCGGTCGCGGTCGGGGTCGCCTGTGTCATGAGGCCAGCTTACGTTCTCCGCTTGCTTCTCGGAAACCGATCGGTTTACAGTTGCGAGGCGACATGGAAAACCGATCGGTTTACGATGGGACCGACACGGCGGACGGCGCGGTCGACCGCCCTTCGACCGGCACCGTCTCCCCCGATCACCCGGCATCCCCCGATTCCCGGCGGCTCTCAGAAGGAGAAGATCATGACCAGCATCGACGGTTCGGTAGCACTTGTGACGGGCGGCAGCCGAGGTATCGGCAAGGCCTTCGTGGACGCCCTCTACGAACGCGGCGCCAAGAAGGTCTACGCGACGGCCCGCGATCCGCGGACCGTGGAACACCCCGACGCGATACCGCTGGCCCTGGAGGTCACCGACCCCGCGTCCGTCGCGGCCGCCGCCGCGCGGGCCCAGGACGTCACCATCCTGATCAACAACGCGGGCGCGACGGCCCCCACGTCGTTCCTGGACTCCCCCGTCGAGGACATTCGGCGCGAGTTCGACATCAACTTCTTCGGCCCGCTCCTCGCCACCCGGGCCTTCGTCCCGGTCCTGGAGCACAACGGCGGCGGGCACATCCTCACCGTCCACTCGGTGCTGTCCTGGGTCACGGTGCCCGGCGCCGACGGCTACAGCGCCGCCAAGGCCGCCCTGTGGTCCCAGAGCAACGCCCTGCGGCTGGAGCTCCAGCCGCGCGGGATCAAGGTCACCGGGCTGCACGTCGGTTACGTCGACACGGACCTGACCGCGAGCCTCGACGTGCCCAAGGTCTCCGCGGACAGTGTCGCCGGGCAGGCCCTCGACGGGATCGAGACGGACGCCCACGAGGTCCTCGCGGACGCGCTCACCCGCCAGGTCAAGGCCGGTCTCTCCGGCGATCTGAGCGACCTGTACCCGCAGCTCGCCGTGCAGAGGTGGTAGCCCCGCGCGGACGGGGGAAGATGCGCCAGCGGTTCGGCACGGGACGGTTGTTGTGACCGGTGCATGATGGATACATGGATCTTCGAGTCTTCACAGAACCGCAGCAAGGCGCGACCTACGAGACGCTGCTCCGCGTCGCCAAGGCCGCCGAAGACCTTCATTACGGAGCCTTCTTCCGCTCTGATCACTATGTGCACATGGGATCCGTCGACGGGCTCCCCGGTCCTACCGACGCGTGGATCACCCTGGCCGGCATCGCGCGCGAGACGAGCCGCATCCGCCTGGGTACGTTGATGACCGCCGGAACCTTTCGCCTCCCCGGTGTCCTCGCCATCCAGGTCGCCCAGGTCGACCAGATGTCGGGCGGCCGTGTCGAACTCGGCCTGGGCGCGGGCTGGTACGAGGCCGAGCACACGGCGTACGGCATTCCGTTCCCGAAGGAGAAGTTCGGCCGGCTGGAGGAGCAACTCGCCGTCGTCACCGGGCTGTGGGGCACGCCGGTCGGCGAACGCTTCACCTTCGCAGGAACGTATTACCAGCTCAGGGACTCGCCCGCGCTGCCCAAGCCCACGCAGGCGAAGGTGCCCGTCCTGATCGGCGGGCACGGCGCCAGGCGGACCCCCGCGCTCGCGGCACGCTACGCCGACGAGTTCAACATCCCCTTCGCCTCGGTCGCGGACACGGAGCAGCAGTTCGGCCGGGTCCGCGCGGCGTTGCTGCAGGCCGGGCGCAAGGCGGACGAACTCGTCTACTCCAACGCCCTGGTGGTGTGTGTCGGCCGCACCGACAGCGAGGTGAGGCGGCGGGCGGACGCCATCGGCCGCGATGTCGACGAGCTGAAGGCGAACGGGCTCGCGGGCTCGCCGGCGGAGGTCGCCGAACGGATCGCCCGGTATCAGGAGGTCGGTTCGCAGCGGATGTACCTCCAGATGCTGGACCTCGCCGACCTGGACCACCTGGATCTGATCGCTTCCGCGGTGGCACCACAGCTCGCCTGACCGCGGGACCCCACAAGCGGTTCCGGTCGGGCGACCCGCCATGACCGGGGCCGGTTCCCCGGAGGCACGGGCCTTACGGCGGGCGACGGTACGGGCCGCACGCGGCGGACGGCTGCCGGCGGCGGACGGCGGCACGAGCCGCACCTGCCCGGGCGCCGGGCAGCGGCAGGCGACCGACGGCACGGGCCTCGCCGGTTTCTACCCCGCGGCCGGGTCCCGCTCCACCACGCGTTTCTCGTCCCGTACCGCGAGGCGTCTCAGCATTTCCAGGACGCGGTCCCGGGACTCGTCCGCCGCGTCGATCGCCTCCATGCACTGCCAGTACGTTCCCTCGTCGTCCGCCGCGCAGGCGATGCCGACCAGGGCCATGCCGACCTCGGCGAGGAGACCGCCGAGACGGAGCAGAACCTCGCGCGCGTCGCCCAGCTCCGTGAGCTGGGCGGCCCGTAAGGCGCCGACCCCGAGCGCGTGGTCGCCGAGCACTCCGCAGCCGCGGCCCGCCAGCTCGGTCAACCCCAGGGCCTCGCCCCGGAGTTCAGGGGGTCCGGACACGGCGAGGCGGCTGCCGATCGCCTGGGCCAGGGAATGTGCCTGCCACGCCTCCGCCATCACCTCCGGAGTCTCGCCGCCCTCCGCCAGGGCACGTCTGCTCGCCACGATGAGCCGCACCGCTTCCATGCGCTGCCCCCGTCTGTCCGACGCGCTCTCGCACGTCCACCCGAACTCCCTTGTTCACTACCCAGAGTGAAGTCCCTTGAGACGAAAAGCCAGAGGAAGCCCGAAATCTGCGGACACGGAATCGCATCGGAGCGCCGCGACAACTACAGAGAGTGTCAGATTCCGTTTTGTGTGCCGTAGGACGACCGGTCCGTCAGGGCTCCCCCGGCGCCGGAAAGCGCTCCTCGTTGCGGTCGATCTTCGCGTCGAGGGCCGCGAGCGGGTCGATGCCCAGCACCTCGCAGAACTGGAGGAGATACGCGAGGACGTCCGCGACCTCGTCGGTGACGCGGTGCGCGGTGTCGGGGTCCCGCATCACGCGCTCCGACTCGTCCGGCGTCAACCACTGGAAGATCTCCACGAGTTCGGACGCCTCCACGCTGAGGGCGGCGACCAGGTTCTTGGGGGTGTGGTACGGCTGCCAGTTCCGCGCGGCCGCGAACTCGGCCAGTCTGCGCTGCAGCGTCGCTACGTCCAGTTCACTCACGGCGTCAGGTCTATCACCGTGACCCCGGCCGTTCCGAGCGCGTGGGCCCGGTCGCTCACCGCGCCCAGCAGACGGATGTGCCCCCGCTCGCACATGCGGCCCGCCAGCCGCACCAGTTCCCCGGCCTGCCGGGCGTCCAGTCCGCGGTCGAGGCCGTCGGCCAGGACCATCAGCGACTGGAGCGCGGCCGGCACCTCGCCCGCCGGGTCGACCTCCAGGACGCCGGGCCCGGTGAGCAGCACGAGGGCGAGCGCGAGATACCTCAACTCGCCGTCCCCGAGCAGCCCGAGGGGCGTACGGACGCCGTCCCCGCGGTCGAGAAGCGCACGGACCGTGCCGTCGCCGAGCACGTCGGCCAGAACGTCGGTGACCGGGCCCGCGCATCCGGCGCGCACCGCCGCGACCAGGTGGGCGTACCGGTGGCCGCACTCCGACCGGGTGCGCCACAGCACTTCGGCGAGGTTGCCGCAGCCGCGCAGCAGCCGCCCCGGGCCGAGCGGAACGGGGGCCCGCATGGAGTCCGGGTCCGGATCGCAGACGTAGACGGACCGCAGGGCGAGGACCGTCTGCTCGGCCGCGGCCAGGACGTGGCGTTCCCCGGCGGTGCGGCCCGCGACGCGCAGGGGCAGCAGCGCGGTGCCGAGGCGGTCGTCGGGGAGCGGGACCCGCGTCACCGCCGAGGACCCGCCGGTGTACCAGGCCGCCTGGACGGACGGGCGGCCCGGATCGCGCAGCGCCGTCTCCAGCAGGGTCCGCCCGCCCGCCGACAACCGCTCGCCCACGACCCGCAGTTCGGGTTCGGCCTGGACGGCGACGTCGAGCCGGACCGGACCCTCGGGTCCGTCGACCGTGCAGCCGATGCGGAAGCCCCGGCGGAGCTGGGCGTCGGGCCGGGACCGCTCGGGCACACAGGCGACCGGGTCCGGGAACACCTCGGCGAGCCCGGCTCCGGAACCGAGCCTCGCCAGCGCCTCGTAGGCCCGCAGGGCGGCCGTCTTGCCGCTGCCGCTGGGGCCGGTGACCAGGGTGAACGGTCCGAGCGGGAACCGGACACGGCGGTGGGTGGCGAAGGCCGCGAGCCGCAGCTCGGTGACACCCGGACGGACCGGGCGCGCCTGCACCGCCACGGGCACTTCCGGCGAGGACAGAGTCATATGCGGACGGTAGGCCTCCGCGGCGGGGCGAACCGTTACGCCCGGGCGACCTTCCTACGATCGGGGGACGCGGCCCCCGATCGAGGCCGGGCGCTCGATGCCGGGCGCTCGATGCCGGGCGCTCGATGCCGGGCGCTCGATGCCGGCGCCGTCAGTGTCTGGGAACGCCGACCCCCTCCATCAGACCCCGCACCTCGGTCCCCGGGGGCGTCAGCAGGAACACGTTCCGGTCGACCCGGTGCATGCCGCTGGCCAGGCCGAAGACCACGCCCGTACTGAAGTCCAGGACCCTCTTGGCGACTTCGGTCTCCGCGCCGGTCAGGTCGAGGAGCACCGGGACGCCGGACATGAGCGTCTCCGCGACGTCGCGGGCGTCCGCGAAGACGTTCACCCGCAGGACCACGAAGCGCCGCCGCGTCTCGGTCTCGGCTTCGGGGATCGACCGGTGGCGGACCGCCGACGGCCAGGCGTCCCGGCCGCGCAACGGAACGACCTGGGCGAGCCCTTCCCACTGTTCATCTGTGACGTCGTGGCCGGTCATCGATCCACCCCGTCCTGGCTCGCACTCGTTGTCTGCACCGGGCAATTCTTACGCATGGTCACCCGTTCGGCCCAACAGCGACACGGTCCGCGACCCGGACCGGGAGCCGGCGCGTGCGGCAAGCTACGCATATACGCCCGTATCCATCACCCAGCCCGGCAAGCGAGGCCTCCGCATGAGCCTGAGCATCCGCAATCAACTCCCCGGCACCGTCACGTCCGTCACCCCCGGTGAGGTGATGGCGACGGTGAAGGTCCGGCTCGACGCCGGACAGGAGATCACCGCGGCCGTCACCCTGGAGGCCGTACGGGAGCTCGGCCTGACGTCCGGCTCCGCCGTGCGGGCGTTGGTCAAGTCCACGGAGGTCTCCCTCGCGACCGGTCCGGTGGACGGGCTGAGCATCCGCAACCAACTGCCGGGCACGGTCACCGACGTCACCTCCGGCGGCGCCATGGCCCGCGTCAAGGTCCGGATCGCGGGCGGCGAACTGACCTCCGCGATCACCAAGGACGCCGTCGCGGACCTGCGCCTCGGCGAGGGTTCCGAGGTCGTCGCGCTGATCAAGTCCACCGAGGTGTCACTGTCCAACGCCTGACGCGCCCGGTCACCGGCGGACCTGCTCTTACTGGCCTCACACCGGACTCTTCACGTCCCGTCGCACCCCGCTCACCGGCGGGAATTAGCGTATCGGGCCGTGTACTCGGCAGAAATCACGACGCCGCCCGTCCGCCGGCAGGCCCCTTCGAAGGTGTCGCCCGGCGGGCCGGTCGCGCGATGGAACCCGGACGAGGCGCCCGCACAGTGGCACCGCGTCCTGACCCTCCTGGCCGACATCAGCCTGTTCATCGGTACGCGACCGCTGTGGGCGCAGGCCGCGAGCCACCGGCTCCTCGTGGCCGCGGTCGTCTCGCTCTGCTACGCCTCGATCCTGGCGACGGGCGTACTGACCCTCGTCGTGCGCCGGGGCCGCTCGCTGGCGCGGCTCGACCTCGTCGTCCTGGTGACCGCGGTGACGCTCGTCGTGTGCGGGCTGGTCATGAACCACCAGGGCAGCGACGAGTCGGTCCTCACCACCCGGGCCGCCCACGAGTTCGTCGCCGGGCACCAGGTCTACGGGCGTCCGTGGCCGCGGCTCTTCGGCCATGGCGTCGCCCTCACCGCGACGATGAACGGCGGCTACGACTACACGTACGGCTATCCGCCGCTCGCGCTCATGCTCACCGCGCCACTGCTGTGGGTCGGCCACGGTTCGGCCGCCGCCACGATGGTCGGCACCGGGGCCCTGATCGCGGGGACGGCCGTCATGTGGCGGATGCTGCCGGTGCCGTGGCGGTCCGCCGCGACGCTGGTCTGTCTCGGTTTCGGTCTGCTGCCGACGTACGCGCGGCTCGGCTATGCGGCGGTCCTCGCCTGCGCCCTGCTCGTCCCGGTGGTGATCGGATGGCCGCGGACGGGTCGCGGAGGACGGGCCGACATCGTGCGGGCGGCCTGCCTCGGGGCGGCCTGCGCGGCACAGCAACTCCCCTGGTTCCTCGCGCCGTTCCTGCTGGCCGGGGTGTACGCGCTGCGCCGCGGTGACCTGGGCGCGCGGCCGGCGGCGCTGGCGGTGGGCCGGATCGCGGGCGTCGCCGCCACCACCTGGCTGCTGATCAACGCGTACTTCGTCGTGAGCGAGCCGCGCTCCTGGCTCTCCGGGATCGCCCTGCCCCTCACCCAGGACGCGGACATCCACGGACAGGGCCTGGTCGGCATCTCGCTGTATCTGACCGACGGCAGCGACCGCCTCGCCTGGTACGCGCACGCGAGCCTGCTCCTCGCGGCGGGTCTGCTGGCGCTGTTCGTGCTGTTCGTACGGCGGCTGGGGCCGGCGGCGACGGTGCTGCCCTGGTGCGCGTTCTACGCGGCGACCCGTTCGCAGGACGGCTACTACCTGCTCATGACGCCGCTGTGGGTGGCCGCCGTGATCACCGCGCCCTGGCAGTCGTTCCGCACCGCGTGGCAGCCCCGCCCCGCCTTTCTGCGCGGTCCGCACCGGCGTGGGGCCCGGGTGGCCGCGGTCGCCCTGCTGCTGGCCCCGTCGGCGGCCGCGGTGGGGCTGGCGGCCACCGGGTCACCGCCGCTGCGGATGCGGGTCACCGAGGCCCGCCGCGCCGCCCATTCGCTGACCGGACTCACGGTCGGCGTCACCAACCTCGGTGCCGCGGCGCTGAGTCCGCACTTCACGCTGACCACGGGCCAAGGCATGAGCCGCTACTGGTCGGTGACCTCCGGCCCCGCCACCCTGGCAGGCCACACCTTCGGCCGCTACGAACTCCGGCCCCCCGACGGCAGGTTCACGCTCCCACGAGCCAGCGTCCGCATCCGCCTGCGAGCCGTCTCGGCGACGCCGATGACCCTGTCGAGCACGGACCTCCACCTGCCGGCGGCCCGGCCCTGAGGGTCACGCCCCGTTTCTCTCCCCGGCCCCGTCCGCCTTCTGGTGCCGGGGAGGCGGACGTGCTGGAATGGCCCGTCTCCTGACTCCCGACTCCCGACTCGCGCCCCCTGGGACGGTGAAGCCCATGCCGGAACCGCCGGATCTCGCGCATCGCTCGGACTTCGCGCACCGCGAAGGGGTCGCGTTCGTCAGCGGCGGCACCGGCGGCATCGGCGCGGCGGTCGTGCGGATACTCGCCGAGCGGGGCAGCGACGTCGTGTTCACGTATCGCTCCAGCCGGGCGGCCGCCGACGCGCTCGCCGCGGAGACGGCGGAGGAGTTCGCTGAGCAGGGGCGCCATGTACGCGCCCTGCGGCTCGACTTGGGCGAGGAGCAGGCCGTCGCCACTGCCGTGTCCGAGACGGCCGCCGCGTTCGGCGGACTGCACACCCTCGTCCACGCGGCGGGCCCGCACGTGCCGATGGTGCACCTGAGCAGGGTCACGCCGAGCGAGTTCCGCGCCCAACTCGACGTGGACGCGGGCGCGTTCTTCAACCTGGTGCATCCCGCGCTGCCGCTGCTCAGGGAGAGCCGGGGCAGCGTCGTCGCCGTCACCACCGTGGCCACCCGCCGGTATCCGGTGCGCGACGGGCTCTCCTCGGGACCCAAGGGAGCGGTCGAGGCGGTCGCCCGCGCCCTGGCCGCCGAGGAAGGGCGCTACGGCGTCCGGGTGAACTGCGTCGGACCCGGCATGCTGACCGACGGCATCGCCGCCCGGCTGATCGGTTCCGGCGAACTCGACGACGCGGCACTGGAGATCACCCGCCGCAACACCCCACTGCGCCGCTTCGGCACCGCGAGGGACGTCGCCGAGGCCGTCGCGTTCCTGGCCTCGGACAGCGCGGGCTTCATCACCGGGCAGGCGCTGGGGGTGGACGGCGGGTACAGCGTGTGAGTGGCTTCGGGTCACGCCCGGACAGGTCCTGGGGCGTGTCCGCGAAATCTCGCCTGCCCGGCGACGCCCGGCACGCCCTAGCCGATCTCGACCACGCGGGCCCAGGCGGGCGGCGCGTCGGGTACGTAGTCGGGATCGTCCTCGTCCCAGGAGCCGTCCCCGCGCGGGAAGAGGCCGACGACCGTCCGGCACGGGGGCCGCGCATCCGGCCACGGGGTCTGTCCGTCGGTCAGGACCACGACGACATCGGGGCATGGCCGGGCCCGTAGCGCCGCGGTGAAACCCGAGCGCAGATCCGTACCGCCGCCGCCCAGGAGCGGAATCCCCTCGGCCCGGCACAGGGAGTGCGCGACCCCCGCCGCCGCGTCGCACGAGACCACGGTGACCAGGTCGCGGCGGCCGCCCACGGCACGGGAGATCGCGGAGACCTCCAGCAGGGCGCTGCCCAGCTCCGCGTCGCTGACCGACCCGGAGGTGTCGATGACGACCGACACCCTCGGCGGTCTGCGGCGCAGACTCGGCAGGACGACACCAGGCACGGAGGCCGAGCGGCGCGACGGCCGGCCGTAGGTGTAGTCCTCCCCCGCACCGGGCCCCGAGGCCGCGGAGCGCACGGCGGCCCCCAGCAACTCCCGCCACGGCTGCGGCTGGTGGAAGGCCTCCTCCGCCCACCGTTCCCATCCCGCCGGACTCCGCCCGGGCCGCGCCTTGATGCCCTGCGCGACCCGGAAGCGGACCGCGTCGCGTTCCTGCGCGCTGAGGCCGTGCGCGCCGTCCGGCCCGAGGTCCCACTCCCGTTCGCGTCCGTCGGCGCCACTGCCGCAGTCCAGCCAGGCGAGGCTCTGCGTACGCGGCCCGAGCCGGAACTGGCGCAGATAGTCCTCCATCAGCTCACCCGTGGGCAGGTTCAGGAACTGCGGGGTGACGGCGCCCTCGGGCCGGACGAGCCCGTCCCCGAACGCGTCGTCGTTGATCTCGCAGTCGGCGGCGATGTTCATCCGAAGCCGCTCCGCCGGGCCGGTGAGCCCGTGTTCGCGGGCGAACCGCTCGCTGCGCCCGTGGTGGTCGCGCAGCAGGTGCGACACCTCGTGCACCCAGACACCGGCCAGGTCCTCGACGGGTGTGCGGTCCACGAAGCCGGGCGAGACGTAGCAGCGCCAGTGCCGGTCGACGGCCATCGTCGGCACCCACCTGGACTCGACGGTGTGGAGGGCGAACAGCGCCGTCGCCAGATACGGCCGGGCCCGCGCCGCGTGCAGCCGGGCGGCGTAGAGCTTGTCCAGGTCCAGAGCCCCGGACGCGGTCGCGGTCGCGGTCATCGGCGCGCCTCGGCGGCGACCGCGACACGGGCCGCCGCGTCGTCCGCGCGCCGGGAGAGGGCCACCGCCCCGGCCAGGCGCTCGATGGACGCCGGGACGTCCCAGTCCTCCTGGCGCAGCGTCGCGAGGGTCGTCGCGGGAACGACCACCAGGTCCGGGGCACCGGTGTCCAGGGCCCGTACGAGGAGCGCCCAGGCGGCGTCCCAGCGAGCCCGGTCGGGCCGCTTGCGGACCGCGGCCACCACACCGTCGAGGACGGCCTGGCGCAGGTCCCCCCGCTCGGGCAGGACGGCGGCCGCCGGGTCGGCGAGCAGGGTCTCGGGGTCGGGCAGGTCCATGCGGTCCACGCTCGCCAGCAGTTCCAGTCCCGGGCCGTCGCCCACGGCGCCCCTGACCAGCAGGGAGAGCACTTCCCGGGCGGAACCGGCGGCGTGCGCGAAGGCGACGAGCCGCACGGTCGTCTCCCAGCTCCGGGGTGAGGGCCAGGCACCGCCGCGCCGGGTCTCGCTGCTGGGCAGCCGGTGGACGAGTGCGGGGCGGGCGGCGAGGAGCCCGCACACCGCGCGCCGGGCGAAGTCCACGGCCTCCGCGAGCCGTTGGGGGTCGAGCCGTGGCAGGGTCGCCCGCGGCCAGGTGCCACCGAGCCCCCGTACGACGACCTCGTGGTCGTGGGCCCACTGGAGATGGACGAACCGGTTGGCCAGTGGCGGGCTCAGTTCCCAGCCGTCGGCCGCCGAGGAGCGTGGGTTCGCCGCTGCCACGATCCTTACTCCGGACGGCAGTTGAAGGGCTCCGATGCGCCGTTCCAGGACGAGGCGGAGCAGCGCGGCCTGAACGGCCGGGGGCGCGGTGGACAGTTCGTCCAGGAACAGCAGTCCGCGGCCGGCCCGTACGAGCCGCACCGCCCAGTCCGGCGGGGCCATGGGCACGCCCTGCTCGGCGGGGTCGTCGCCGAGGACGGGCAGTCCCGAGAAGTCGGAGGGTTCGTGGACACTGGCGATCACGGTGGTCAGGGGCAGGTCCAGGCTCTCGGCGAGCTGGGTCAGGGCGGCGGTCTTGCCGATCCCCGGTTCACCCCACAGGAGTACGGGCAGATCGGCGGCGACGGCGAGGGTCAGCGCTTCGAGCTGACTGTCGGGGCGCGGCTCGGTACCGGTGGCGCGGAGCAGGGCCGAGAGGGCGTCGGCCACGTCGAGTTGGGTGGGGCCGGCCGGGTCCACGAGGGTATCGGCGGCGTCGAGTCGGACGGCGGAGGCCGGATCGGAGAAGGCGTCGGCTTCGCCGAGAGCGTGATCCTCGGCTTGGGCTAGGGCTTGGGCTTGGGCTTGGGCTTGGGCTTGGGCTAGCGCTCCGGCTTGGGCCAGGGCTCCGGCTTCGGCTTCGGCTTCGGGTTCGGCGAGCGGGGTGCTTGTGGGCATGTTTGATCACCTTTGGGTTCGTGAACGAGCGGCCCGGGCACGGGGCTTGGCCCCGGGGGCGGTCAACTGGCTTTCAGTGAGCGGCGGACGAGCGGTCAGCGGCCGGTCGTGTCACGCGGGTGGGAGCGATGGCCGAGGGGCCGGACGGGCCCGGGAGCGAGTCGGTCGGGTCCTGGCCCGGTCAGCCCGGCCCTGAACAGTCCGTAGGTGAGACGTCGCCGCGCGGCTGCCCGGAGTTCGTCCCGCAGGGCGCCGCCGCGCAGCACCGCGTCGGGACCGAGCAGCCCCTCGACGACGGCCAGCGCACCGGCGGTGTCGCCGTGGCGCAGCCGTTCACGGACGCCGGAGAGACACTGCGGCTGCCGGTGCGCCTCGTCGATGGCCCGGAGGCAGGGAAGCGGTGTGCCGGTGAGGGCGACCAGCAGCTCTTCCCTGCGGATCTCGGCCGGATCGTGGTCGAGCGGCGCCAGCACGCCGTCGACCAGGCCGATCCGGTGCCGGGCTCCCCGGCATTCCACGAAGCGCGCCGCTCCCGGCGCCAGGTGCCCGCCGGGTCCCGGAGGGGCCGCGCGCCCACCGGCTCCGGAGGAAATCGCGTGCCCGCCGGAGCCCACGGCGACCACGTTCCTGTCGACTCCGGAAGGTGCCGCGTTCCTGTCGACTCCGGAAGGTGCCGCGTTCCCGTCAGCTCCGGAAGGTGCCGCGTTCCCGTCAGCTCCGGAAGGTGCCGCGTTCCCGCCGACTCCGGACGACGCCACGGTCCCGCCGGCTCCGGACGCACTGTGTCCCGGTACCAGCGCCGAGGCGACCAGCGGATGCAGTCGCTCGGGTTCGATGACGCCGGCGCGGATCAGTGCCAGGTCGGGCAGCACCCAGGTCGCGGCGTCGGGCAGGGCCAGCAGCGCGAGATCACCGCCGCTCCAGCCAGCGGGCGCGTCGGTGATCCGCAGGGCGGGCGGCCCGACGCCTGGCGGGTCCGCGGCCGACTCCAGGAGCAGCCACCGGCCGGTCCCGAGCCGCACGGAGACGGTGCCGGTCGTACGCCCCTCGTCGCGCAGCACGATCGCCGCCTCCTCCGCCCACCGGCCGACGGCGCAGCCGAGGTCCCGGGGCACCGGCCCCGGCGGTTCCCATCCCCCCGAACGGTCGACGCCCGTCGGCAGGTCGGCCCCGGAACGGACCCGGAGCTCGTCGGTCCTGCGGGTGTCCCACAGGTGCCGGTGCAGATCCAGGCGGTACCGGCGGCTCGGACGGGGGTGCGGATGGCGGCGGGCGCCGGTGTCGAAGGAGAACCGCTCGCGGGACGCGCCGGGAGCCCCGTCCCAGAGCGCGAGGCTGATCCGCTGGCCGCCGTCCGCCCAGGCCGGCGGCGTACGGACCACGAGGTGCACGGGCCGTACGGGATCGACGTCATCCCGCCCGGCGGAGCGGTCGTACCGGGCCAGGGTCATGGTGAGGCCGGGACGCAGCAGCCCGTCGGGGGCGACTCTCGGCAGGTGCCAGCGCAGCAGGTCGGGAGCCAGATGGCGTAGATCGTGGCGGATTCGGGAGGCCAGTTCGCGGCCGTGCGTACGTGCCAGCGAACGCAGATCGAAGTCGAGGTCGACACCGGCGGCGGCACACGCCCCCGCCCAGTCCCCCTGACGGCGGCGAACGGTGGCGGTCTCGATCATGGTGGGCGGCACGGCGAAGTCACGCACGCGCGGCCAGAAGGAGCGGAGGGAATCCTCGTACGCGGTCGAAGTGAGCATCAGCACTCACCTTGCGCGGACGGGTCCCCCCATCTGATCGGGGAGGAAGTCATCATCGGGGGGAGCGTAGCCCGGCGCCGACGATCTGTCAGGTGCATTCGGACGCCGAAGGATCAGGCCGGGCTCTTGGCTTCAGGTGGTCCGGCGACAGGGCCGCCGCCGGAGCCGAGCAAATGCGGGGTGCCGTCGTCGTCGAGGAACTCGACGATCGCCAGGGCCAGCAGGGCCAGTACGGCGATCCAGATGGTGACGGCGGCCGTGGGGTAGTTCCAGACGAGCAGGATGGCGGCGGCGACCGCGACGACGGTCCAGACGAGCCAGGTCTTGGCCCGGTGCACCCACGCGCCGACCGCGCCCAGTTCGGCCCCGGTCGCCGTACGCACGGCACCGATGCCGCCCCTCCAGGCCGCGAGGACCCGCGAGGCCGCCCGGCCGCTGCCGGTCAGCCAGGCCGCCAGCGCCACGATGATGCCGAGGGTGATCACGAGGCGTACCGACGTCCGCAGATAGCGCACCAGGGTGTCGAAGACCGACTCGGCGGCGGGCTGGGAGACGCCCGACGGCAGACCGTCCAGATAGATCTCCCGGAAGATCCACAGTGCGATGCCGAGGACCGCGGCCCCTGCCGCCACCAGGAGCGCCGCCGTGACGAGGGCGCGGCGTCTGCGGACGGCGAGCAGCACACCGCCCGCCGCCAGCAGCAGGGCCAGGACCGGCAGCCAGAACCCGACCAGTTGGAGCAGCCGGTAGATCTTCTTGGCCTTGCCGATGGAGTCGGAGGTCAGCACCGTGAAGTTGGTGTGCACCTGGGGGATCTTCGCGGCGATGCTGAGCCCCTGGTCGACGAGGGCCTGCTTGACCTGGTCGATGACGGGGGCGAGGTCGATGACGACGGCGTCGTTGGTGAGCTTCACCGCTCCGCCGCCCTTTCCGGTCAACGCCTTGTCGACGGCGGCATGGGCTCTTCGGTTCAGCTGGGTCCACAGGGTGGCGAACGCGTCGCTGCTGACGAACTTCAAGGCCACGGTGTGCACGAAGTCCGTGAGGCCGCTGGTGATCGGACCGCTCAGCGGGCCGATCGCCTTGGTCAGTTCGGGCCGGTCGGCCGGGGCGACGGATTCGAGCAGCGTCTTGACGTCGACGTGCTGCATCACCGCGTCGGTCACCCGGTTGGCGACGGCGTCCTGGACGTCCTTGTCGGAGGCGAGCGGCTCCATGGTGGCCACGTACCGGTCGGTGTTGCCGATCAGATCGCTCGACCAGGCCGCGACGGCGCTCAGCGGGGTGAGCAGGGCCGCGAGGAGGATCAGTACGACCGCGAAGGTCGACCGGACGCGGTGATGCTCGGCTCTCGGCGGACGCTTCTCCAGTTCGGCGACGCGGGCCCGCAGTTCGGCCAGCTCGCGCGCGTCCGCGCCGCCACCGGCGCCGGCGCTGTTCGCCCCGGCACCGTTGGCGCCGCCGCTCACGTCTCCGGTGCTCACGTCGTCGCCGGATCGTCGTCGGTGCCCGCGGCGCCGCGGGCGGTCAGACCCGCTCGCGTCCGGTCGGTCACGTCTTCCATGGCGTGTCTCGCTCCACTCGGCGGAGGGGCCGCGTCAGCGCGGCTGTCGGCGGTCGGGCCGGTACGTGGCCAGTGCCCAGATGACGAAGACGTCGATGGCCAGCAGGATGACCGACCAGATCGGCGCGTACGGCAGGAACATGAACTGGAAGAGCATGCTCAGCGAGGCCAGCACGATGCCGGTGACCCGGGCCCACGCGGCGTCCTGGAGGATCCCCCAGCCGGTGACGACCGCGATCGCGCCGAGGATCAGCAGGATCCAGCCCCAGCCGGTGAGGTTGATCCGGTAGACGTAGTCGTTCACGCGCGTGTAGACGTCGTCCTTGGCGAGCGCGGAGATGCCCTGGAGGATGTTGAGGCCGCCGTTCACCAGCAGGAGGACACCCGCGAAGGTGGCTCCGCCCGCCGCCCAGCCACTGCTGCCGGAGGGCGGCGGTCCCATTCCTCCCGAGGCGGGAGCGGCTCCGGACCACTGGTCTCCCCACAGCGGCATGTCTCCGCCGCTGGGCTGGGATCCCGTGCCGCCACCGGGCGGGGGGCCCGGAGGCACCGAAGAATCCTGGCTCATGCTCGACCACCTCGCTGCGCTGTCGGCCGCCGGCCGTCCCCCGTGCCGGAAGCACCGGGGAGTTCGAGCGTCCGCCCGCCAGGCCTCCCCCGCCACGGGGGTTCCTCTGATCGGGTGACGGTCTCGACGGCGGTCGGGGGGGCTGAAGGTGGTCGAGCGGGGCGGGTCCGGAAGGGGGCCGCACGGTGTCGACCCGGCCCCGCACCACACCGCACGCACCGCACCGCACCGCACCGCACCGCACCGCACCGCACCGCAACGCAACGAGGCAGGGACGGCCGAGCTACTCGGCGACGGCCGACGCCTCTTCCGCCTTCCCCTCCACCGTGCGTTCCGCCTCCGCTTCGGCCTCCGCTTCGGCCTTCTGTTCCGCCTTCTGCTCCGCTACGAGATCCAGCGCGCGGCCCAGCGTGGTGAGCCGTTCGTCGAGGGTCGCTCCGGCGGGGTAGAAGCGGACGGTGTCGACTCCCGCGGCGCGCCAGACACGGAGCCGCTCGCGGACCATGCCCTCGGTGCCGATCAGGGTGGTGCCGAGGACCATCTCGTCGGTCACCAGCCCGGCGGCGCCGTCCCGGTCCCCGGCCTGCCAGCGCGCGTGGATCTCGGCGGCGATCTCCGCCCAGCCCTGCCTGCTGTAGGCGGCGTTGTAGAAGTTGGTGGTGGCGGAGCCCATTCCGCCGAGGCTGAAGGCGAGTTCCTTCTTCCGGCCCGCGACCATGGCGCGCAGCGCGTCCTCGTCCTCCGCGAAGGCCACTTCGGCGCCCTGGCAGATGTCGAGGTCCCCACGGCCGCGGCCGGACGCGGCGAGGCCCGCGTCCAGGTGGTCGAAGTACGCCTCCTTGGCGCCCTCGGGCACGAAGCTGGTACCCAGCCAGCCGTCGGCGATCTCGCCCGTCAGGTGCAGCATCTTCGGCGAGAGCGTGGCGAGATAGACGGGCAGGTCGTGCTCGGCCCGTATGGACATCCGCATGGGCCGTGCATCGCCGCCCGGCAGCGGGATCGTGAACTCCCGTCCCTCGTACGCGAGTTTCTCGCCGGCGACCGCCTGCCGGACGATCTCCACGGTTTCCCGCATCCGGGACAGCGGACGGGCGAACGGCACTCCGTGCAGTCCCTCGATCACCTGGGGCCCGGACGGTCCGAGGCCGAGGAGAAAGCGCCCTTCGGAGAGGTTGGAGAGCGTGATCGCGGCACGGGCGATGGCCGCCGGGGTGCGGGTCCCGAGCTGGATGATCCCGGAGCCGAGCAGCAGCCGTTCGGTCCTCGCCGCCAAGTAGCCCAGTGGAGAAGGGGCTTCGGAACCCCAGGCCTCCGCGACCCAGCAGATGTCCATCCCGAGCTTCTCGGCCTCGACCACGAAGTCGACGGTCTCCCGCCAGTCGCCCGTCGACGCCTCGATCGTCGTGGAGGTACGCATCACGCACCCGCCCCTTCCGCGCTCTCGGCCAGCTTCCTGATCGCCGCGACGGTGTCCGTCATGCTCCGTTCGAACTCCCGCAGCCGTACGAACACGATCTTCTGCTCCTTCTCCGGCATCCGGTCGATCGCGAAGGACAGCCCCGAACGGCCCGGCCCCATCCGCATCCACTGAGTCAGCTCCGTGCCGTCGTCCACCTCTTTCAGGGCGAACCGCCATACGGCGCTGGGGTGTTCGGGGTCCGACACGGCCCAGGCGAAGGTCCGGAAGGGCTCGCACTCCACGACGTACGAGGTGGTCTCCCACTCCCCCAGCGACTCGTGCCTGCTGCGCCCCACGAAGCGGGCGCCGACGCACGGCGCCGTCACGCCGTCGAGCCACTCGACCGACTGGAGCTCCGCGCTCAGGTCCGGCATCAGCCGGATGTCCGAGACGAGGTCCCACACCCGTCGCGGTGGAGCGTCGATCCGTGTCCGCACATCGACGGTCGGCTGGTCCGCGTAGCGGGCGCCCGTCCACTCCATGAGTCTCCGGCCTTCCTCTCGTCCCCCAGGACCTCACTCAGCCCAGGGCTCTGACCTTGAGAGTTGCTTAGATAGACTTACCTGTCAAGGAAAACCGCTCCCGGCACGGGACCGGAAGCGGGAAGCGGAACGAGCGGGGAAGAGGCAGGAGGACGAACGCGGAAGCCGCGGCGCGGTCAGTCGGTGAAACGCTTCTGGATGTCCGGCCGTTCGGCGAGGTGCGGAGGATAGCCGGGGCCGAGCCGCGGACGGGTGTTCTCGGCCGTCATCGGCTCACCGCAGTCGGCGCACACGACGGCGGCCTCGGCCTGGTGCCCGCAACGGTCGTGGTGGAAGACGACCGGCGGACCCTGCTCACCGCTGAGCCAGCGGTTGCCCCAACTGTTCATGGCGGCCAGCACCCCGAAGAAGTCCCGGCCCATCTCGGTGAGTACGTAGTCGTAGCGCACCGGGTCCGTCTGATAGGCCCGCTTCTCCATGAGCCCCTCGTCGACCAGCCGACGGAGCCGGTCGGTCAGCGTGTTGCGCGCGATGCCGAGCTCCTGCTGGAACGCGTCGAACCGCTTGATCCCGTAGAACGCCTCACGCAACACCAGGGGCGTCCACCAGTCGCCGAGAAGATCCATCGTGCGCGCGATGGAACAGGGCCAGTCAGCAAAAGAAGTCCGCCTCACAGGCCCAGCATACGAGGGTCTCGGAAATGAACTCGGCAGCTCGGAACGGAGTGGATTCCGTGGATTGACCGTCGCCAGTAGCGTGGTGCCCATGAGCACCGGGGGGAGCTTGCCAGGACGGCCGTCCGACGATGCGACCGTTGTGCGGTACGGGCAGAAGGAGGTCACGCCCGGCCTGATCGTCGCCGCGGTCGCTCTGTCGGTCGCCGCTGTCGGCTTGTCGGGAGCCGCGCTGGTCGGCAACGAAGTGGCTCGATGGCTTCTCGCCTCGGCGGGCGGCCTGTGTGCGCTTTTCGGCCTGCTCATGTTGATGGGGACGGCCGCCGGGTCCAAGGAGAGATTCGTCTTCGACGCCACCGGGTGGTGGTGGTTCAACCTGGACGGCGACGCGCTGCTGCCCTGGGATTCGCTGGCCGGCGTGTGTATCCACTCCACCGGTGACGCGACCGCCGACGGTGGCACCGCGACTCTCGAGCTCTTCCCCCACGGGGACTTCGACCGCGATCACCCCGTTCTGTGGCGCCACGTACGGGACGCCGATCCACCCGCCGAGGGTCTCCCGAGGCTGCGCTACCGCGTCGAGCTCACCAACATGATCAACGTGACCACGGACGTCGAACAGGCCTGCTCCCGCTGGGTTCCACCACACCTCTGGCACGGCAACACATGGCAACCCAAGGGCTACAAGGGCCGCCCCGACCGTACCGGCCACCGCCGCAGACTGCGGGCACGGGCACAGAACCCCCTCCAGACCGAGAACCAGACACCCCCGCCCCCACCGCAGGACGCCGCACCGCCCGTCCCTCCGCAGGAACAGTGCACTCCTGGCACGTAGCGTCCGCAACTCCTGGCGAACCTCGACATGCCTCCCGGCCGCGGCCGGTGACGACATGCCACTCCGGCAGATCGGCTAAACCGCCCTGAGTGAGCCCCAGTTGTCCCGACTTGACGGAACCCCAACTGGTACCACCACACGCCCCAGGGATAGCGTGGTTCGCTTGAGCAACCCCTACCTCAACAGGAGTCCCAAGTGAACCGCCCCGCCCGACTCGTCGTAGCCGCGCTCACCGCATCCACGGCCCTGCTGCTGACCGCCTGCGGCTCAGGAGGGGGCGACGACTCGTCCTCGGACAAGATCAAGGGAGCGGGCGCCGGTAGCAAGAAGACCTCAGCCAGACCCTCCGCTCCAACATCGCAGGACGCAGCCGGGCGACCGAAGATCACGCTCTCCAAGGACTTCCAGGCGAACTTCGAAGGCTGGACCAACAGCGACCCGAAGCTCCAGGCGATCCTGGACGACGGCAGGGAAGAACTGCGGTCGGAGTACGCCGCAGTCATCGAGGCGGATCTGAATTCCGACGCGGTGGCGTTCTACAACTCGGATGCCACCTTGACCACCGCCCACAAGTGGATCAAGCAGTTCGTCGACGACGACGAGAGTCTGATCGGCAGCGTCACAGCCTTCGACCCCCAGGTCCACATCAACGACACCGGCTCGGGCGTGCTCTTCTACTGCGTCGACGAACGCAAGGCGTCCACGAAGAACCGCAGGACCGCGAAGATCACCACCACCGCTGACAAGCCCGAGAACGTACTCCAGTACCGCAACAAACTGGACAAGAACCCCCAAGGCGTTTGGAAGACCACGTCCTCGACGGTGGTTCCGGGAGCCTGCGGCTGATGAGCTTCGCAGCGAAAACGTGCACGCTGTTGGTCACGTCGGTCTACGCGGTGGTCCTGTCCTCCACAGCGGCTTACGGTGCTATCGGAGATCAGGACAACAAGCCCCCTTCCTCGACACCCTCCGGCGGCGTATCCGGCAACACGCTGAGAGCCAATGCCACGGCCACCCAGATTAAGGTCACGCAGTCGAACGGCAGCACCTCGGGCACCTCGCTCAAAGCCCTAGCCCCCGCGGACCCCAACTGGAAGCCCCCGGCGTGCTGGTACGAACCGGTGGCCACGCCGCAGGCGCTCAAGGAGGCGGTGGACCGCCTCAAGAAGAACCCCAACTCGGACCTCGTACCCGTCACCCCCACGCTCAACTGGGGCGAGGACCTGATGGTGGACCACTACGAGAAGGGCAAGGCGGAGTCCGGCAGCGGGGACGGCTACGAGAACTACAACCTCGGCAAGGACGGCATGTTCTGGCGCGGGGTCATCAATCAGGACAGGGCGAACGATCCCGAATCCTACGACTGCGAGGACACCCTGTTCTGGCAGAACGCCAGGACGCTCCCGGCGAACAAGCACGCCCCCACCCCTGACGTCCTCGCCGCCTACGCCTACAACAAGATCAAGGTTCCCGAGACCGAGATCGAGGTGAAGCCGGCCGCCAAGTCCACGGTCAACGTTCCGACCTGGGTGTGGCTGGACAAGGGCACCTTCAAGGAGGTCAAGGTCCGCGCCGAACTGACGGCCGCGGGAGTGTGGGCGGAGACGACGGCGAAGCCCGTCGCCCTCCACCTGAACCCTGGCACGGGCGACGCCGAGACCTACCCCGCCTCCGGCGACTGTGCGATCAACGACGACGGCTCCATCGGCACCCCGTACGCCAAGGGCGACGCCGGCCGGACCCCGCCGTGCGGCATCCGCTACCTGCGTGCCACGGACGGGAAGCCGTACCGGCTGAGCGCGTCCATCACCTGGCAGATCTCCTGGCAGGGCAGCGGCGGCACGAAGGGGGACCTGCCGGACGGCACCTTCGAGACCACCCAGGACATGAACGTCCAGGAGATCCAGTCCGTCAACCGCTGATCACGGCTCATTCCGCGGCGGCAGGCGGGGACACACAACGGAGCGGAAACGGGGCCACGATGAGCGACCTATCGGTCGACCACGCGCTGCTGAAGCGCGTAGACCGTGATCGAGGAAGTCCCGCACGACTGAACCCGGCAGCGGAAGCAGAACCACCTCCCCTGGACTCGCCGCCGGTGTGGCCCTCCCCAGCCGCAGCCCCGGAGCCCGCGGCCTCAGTCGGACTTCTTCACCGGCTCCAGAATCGCCACGCACTCCACGTGATGCGTCATCGGGAACAGATCGAACGCCCGCAGTGTCCGCACCTTGTAGCCGCCGTCGCGGAAGTACGCCAGGTCGCGGGCGAGGGCCGCCGGGTCGCAGGCGACGTAGGCGATCTTCCGTGCCCCCAGCGACGACAGGTGTTCGACCGTCTTCTTGCCGGCGCCCGCCCGGGGCGGGTCGAGCACGATGATGTCGACCTCGGTGATGCCGGTGCGCGGCAGGATCGCCTCGACCTTGCCCTGTTCGATGCGGACGCGGTCGAAGGCGGCGAGGTTGTGCCGGGCGTCCTCCACCGCGCGCTTGCCCGACTCGATGCCGAGGACCGCGCCCTGGTCGCCCAGGCGGTCCGCGAGGGCGCCCGCGAAGAGGCCGACGCCGCAGTAGAGGTCCAGGGCCATGTCGCCCTTGCGGGGCAGCAGGCCCTGCATGACGGCCTTGACGAGGGTGTCGGCGGCCATCGGGTGGACCTGCCAGAAACCGCCGCTGCCGACGCGGTGGGTGCGGCCGTCGGCGCGCTCGCGCACGAAGGCGCGGCCGTGGACGCGGTGGATGCCGCCGTCCTGTTCGGCGACCCGCATCACGGAGACCGGCTTGTCGAGTTCGACCAGGGGAAGACGGGCACCGGGGCGCGGTTCCAGGATCACCATGCGGTCCTGGGAGCCGGTCGCGGCGATCGCCTCGACGGCCTCCATGCCGGACCAGTCGCGCTCCTCGATGCCGAGTTCGGTGACCCCCGGGGCGGCGATCATGCAGCGCTCGATGGGCTCGACCTCGTGCGAGCGGTGGCGGCGCAGTCCGGCGTTGCCGTCCGGGTCGACGGCGTACTGGACGCGGGTGCGCCACTGCGGCACCTCGCCCGCGGGCAGCTTGTCGCCCTCGGCGGGCATCACCGTGCCGTCCCAGCCGGCCTCCTCGGGCGTGAGGCCCGCGAGGCGCTGCAACTGCTCGGCGATGACCTCGCCCTTGAGACGGCGCTGCGCGCCGGGCTTGGCGTGCTGCCAGTCGCAGCCGCCGCAGCGCCCGGGTCCCGCGTACGGGCAGGGCGCCTCGACGCGGTCCTTGGAGGCGTCGATGATCCGCACGGCGTCGGCACGCAGGAACCGCGCGCCCTCCTCGCCCTCGGTCACCCGGGCGACGACCCGCTCACCGGGCAGCGCGTGCCGGACGAAGAGGACCTGGCCCTCGTCCGTCCGGGCGATGCAGTGCCCGCCATGGGCCACGGGGCCGATCTCGACCTCGTACTCGTCCCCCACCAGCGACTTCTTCGGTTCTGCCTGCATGGTGGGGTGACTCCAGATGAGAGGGGGGAAACGGCCGGACAACACGGCCGGACAACAGCCGTCCAGTCTACGTGCTCACGGCACCGCTTCCCGCATCGTCCATGAGCGCACGGCACCGCTTCCCGCCCCGTCCATGAGCGCACGGCCGCTTCCCGCCCCGTCCGTGAGCTCGCGACGCGCTTCCCGCCTCCGTCAGCTCTTCTGAGTGGGCTCCTTGGGCCGCACCTGGGCCGGGCCCCGGCGCACCGCGCCCGGAGCGTTCCAGTCCTGGCGCTTGCGGGCGCGCAGCTTGGCCGCCTCGGACGACTCGAGCTGGTAGGGCACGGAGGTGACCATGACGCCCGGGGTGAAGAGCAGGCGGCCCTTGAGACGCAGGGCGCTCTGGTTGTGCAGCAGGTGCTCGTACCAGTGGCCGACCACGTACTCGGGGATGATCACGGAGACCGCGTCGCGCGGCGACTCCTTGCGCAGGCCCTTCACGTACTCGATGACCGGACGGGTGATCTCGCGGTAGGGCGAGTCGAGGACCTTCAGTGGTACGTCGATGCCGCGCCGCTCCCACTCGTCGCGCAGGGTCTTGGTCTCGGCCGGGTCCACGTTGACGCTGAGCGCTTCGAGGGTGTCGGAGCGCAGCAGCTTGGCGTAGGCGAGGGCGCGCAGCGCCGGCCGGTGGATCTTGGAGACCAGGACGACGGAGTGGACGCGGGAGGGACGGACGCTGTCGTCGCTCGGCCCCTCGGGGGCGGCCAGTTCCTCCGCGACGCGGTCGTAGTGCTTACGGATCGCGGTCATCGTCGCGTAGAAGATCACCATGCCGAGCAGGGCGACCCAGGCGCCGTGCGTGAACTTGGTGACGAGGACGACGACCAGGACCAGCCCGGTGAAGAAGGCGCCGAAGGCGTTGATCGCGCGGGAGCGGATCATGTGGGTGCGCTTGGCCGGGTCGGTCTCACTGGCCAGATGGCGGTTCCAGTGGCGGACCATGCCGGTCTGGCTGAGAGTGAAGGAGACGAACACGCCGACGATGTAGAGCTGGATCAGGCGCGTCGAGTCGGCCCCGTAGATGATGACGAGCATGCTCGCGGCGCCGGCCAGGAGCACGATGCCGTTCGAGAAGGCCAGGCGGTCGCCGCGGGTGTGAAGCTGGCGCGGCAGGTAGCGGTCCTGGGCGAGGATCGAACCGAGGAGCGGGAAGCCGTTGTACGCGGTGTTCGCGGCCAGGAACAGGACGAGGGCGGTGGCGGCGGCCAGCAGGATGAACAGGAAGCTGCCCTTGCCGAACACCGCCTCGGCGACCTGGGAGATCACGGGGTTCTGGACGTAGCCGGCGCCGACCGCCACGCCGTTGTGGATCAGGTCCGTGGCGGGGTTCTCGGCCATGCGCACCTTGGTGGTCATGGCCAGGGCGATGATGCCGCAGAACATGGTGACGGCGAGCAGGCCCATCGCCGCCAGCGTGGTCGCGGCGTTCTTCGACTTCGGCTTGCGGAACGCGGGGACGCCGTTGGAGATCGCCTCGACGCCGGTGAGCGCCGCACAGCCGGACGAGAAGGCGCGCAGCAGCAGGAAGACGAGGGCGAAGCCCGCGAGCCCCTGGTGCTCGGCCTTGATGTGGTAGTCGGCGGTCGGCGCGTGCATGGTGTCGCCGAGCACGAGCCCGCGGAAGGCACCCCAGGCGATCATGATGAAGACGCCGGCGACGAAGACGTACGTCGGGATGGCGAAGAGCTTTCCGGACTCCTTGACCCCGCGCAGGTTCATCAGCGTGAGCAGCACGATGACGGCGACCGCGCAGAAGACCTTGTGCTCCACCACGAACGGCACCGCAGAGCCGAGGTTCTCGATGCCGGAGGCGATGGAGACGGCGACGGTCAGGACGTAGTCGACGAGCAGCGCACTGGCGACGGTGAGACCGGCCCGCGGACCGAGATTGGTGGTGGCGACCTCGTAGTCGCCGCCGCCGCTCGGGTAGGCGTGCACGTTCTGGCGGTAGGAGGCGACCACCGTGAACATCAGCACGACGACCGCGACCGCGATCCAGGGGCTGAAGTGGTAGGCCGACACGCCCGCGATGGAAAGGACCAGCAGGACTTCTCCGGGCGCGTACGCGACGGAGGAGAGCGGGTCGGATGCGAAGACGGGGAGGGCGATGCGCTTCGGCAGAAGCGTTTCCCCCAGCCGGTCGCTGCGCAGTGCACGCCCGATGAGGATCCGCTTGGGCACGTCGGTCAGTTTGGACACAACAGGGAATCGTAAGGGTTCGAACTGGCTGTCGCCCACCCGCCGTCCCACTTCGGCACGTCATCTGCTCTCCGGGTGAAAACAGGGTGGCTCCGGCTGCGGATTCCGCAGCACCGGAGATCCACGTGTCTATATGACAAAACCCCGTTCCCGACCGCCCTGGAGGACCCATGCATGTGACCGCTGAGCTCATCGGCGCGACCGTGGCGCTGGTCGGCCTCGGAATCCTCACCCTCGCGAGTGTTCGGAGCATCACACGACGCTGAACCGCCCGTGTCGGCCGCCGTTCACGTCCGTCCCCCGAACGCTCCGCGAAAAAGGCACAGGCGAACCTGCGCAACGAAGCCCCTGGTCGACCGTGCGTGTGTAGCTTGGGCGGCGGTCTGAGACCCTGTTTAGCCTGAGCCGTAACCATTCATGCGGAAGGACGGTCGTGCACATCGTCATCATGGGCTGCGGAAGAGTAGGTTCCGCTCTTGCCCAGAACCTGGAGCAACAGGGGCACACGGTCGCCGTGATCGACCAGGACCCCACCGCCTTCCGGCGGCTGGGCTCCGGGTTCGGCGGCCGTCGTGTCACCGGAGTCGGCTTCGACCAGGACACCCTTCGCGAGGCGGGCATCGAGGAGGCCGGCGCCTTCGCGGCGGTCTCCAGCGGTGACAACTCGAACATCATCGCCGCCCGGGTGGCCCGCGAGATGTTCGGCATCGAGAATGTCGCCGCCCGGATCTACGACCCGCGTCGTGCCGAGGTCTACCAGCGCCTCGGCATCCCGACCGTCGCCACCGTCCGCTGGACGGCCGACCAGATGCTCCGCCGGCTGCTGCCCTCGGGTGCCGAGCCGCTGTGGCGCGACCCCACGGGCGGTGTGCAGCTCGCCGAGGTGCACACCTCCGTCGCCTGGGTGGGCCACAAGATCAGCCGCCTCCAGGACGAGACGGGCGTACGCGTCGCCTTCCTCACCCGGCTGGGCGAGGCTGTCCTGCCCAGCTCGCAGACGGTGCTGCAGGAGGGCGACCTGGTACACGTGATGATGCGCACCGACGAGGTGGACAAGGTCGAGGCGGCGTTCGCCAAGGGCCCTGAGGAAGAGGCGGGGCACTGATGAGAGTCGCCATTGCCGGTGCCGGTGCCGTGGGCCGCTCGATCGCGGGCGAACTGCTGGAGAACGGCCACGAGATCCTGCTGATCGACAAGGCGCCGACCGCCATCTCGGTCGAGCGCGTCCCGCAGGCGGAGTGGCTGCTCGCCGACGCCTGCGAGATCACCTCCCTGGACGAAGCGGCGCTCCAGCGCTGCAACGTGGTCATCGCGGCCACCGGGGACGACAAGGTCAACCTCGTCGTCTCGCTGCTCGCGAAGACCGAGTACGGGGTCCCGCGCGTCGTCGCCCGCGTGAACAACCCCAAGAACGAGTGGCTGTTCAACGAGTCCTGGGGCGTGGACGTCGCCGTCTCCACCCCGCGTCTCATGTCGGCGCTCGTGGAGGAGGCGGTGAGCGTCGGCGACCTCGTGCGGCTGCTCCGCTTCAGCCACGGCGACGCCAACCTCGTCGAGCTGACCCTGCCGCCGGAGTCCGCCCTCGCCGGCACGACCGTCGGCGACGTCGCGTGGCCGGAGGACACCTCGCTGGTGACCATCATCCGCGGCACCCGCGTCCTGACCCCCTCGCGGGAGGACTCCCTGGAAGCGGGCGACGAACTCCTCTTCGTGGCCGCCCAGGCCCGTGAGGAACAGCTCGAGGACCTGCTGTCGGTGCGCCGCGACACGAACGCGACGAAGTAGCCGTTCCTTCCCGTCGGCGGTACGACATCCGCCGGCGGGAAGGGGTCTCGCGCCGCGATACGACGG